>JAGZZN010000083.1 GCA_018377375.1 Streptococcus parasanguinis | reverse complement strand
AGGAGATACACCTGTACCCATGCCGAACACAGCAGTTAAGCCCTAGAACGCCGGAAGTAGTTGGGGGTTGCCCCCTGTGAGATAAGGTAGTCGCTTAGCCTTTTTCCGCCATAGCTCAGTTGGTAGTAGCGCATGACTGTTAATCATGATGTCGTAGGTTCGAGTCCTACTGGCGGAGTATAGAAATTAGACCAGTGGACTGGTTTTTTTTATTTTCATTTTTTTCAAAACCTAGATTGTCTGTTTTGATCTTCCGAGTGAAGTCGCAATATCTGAATCTTTTATTTTTTCTTGATAGTATGCTTCTATCATTACAAGCCCGTTTATGGTAAGATGAGTATGGGTCATTTATGTAAGTTCCTTTCAGACAAATGTTGTGTTTATCTGTTCCTAATATCAATGGCTTATTCTGTCTAGCTTAATTTTACAAATTGGGAAGTATAAAAGCTCCGTTATAAGAACGGAGCTTTTATACTTTTAGTTATTTGGGAAAAATGCATCATATAGGGCTTTAATGGCTTTTTCTTCTTGATCTTTACTTACAACGAACATAATAGAAACCTCACTAGATCCTTGTGAGATCATTTGAATATTAATTTCATTTTCTGACAGTGCCTTAGCTGCAGTTGCGGTAACCCCTACTTGGCTCTTCATTTTTTCACCAACAATCATAATGATTGAAAGATCATGTTCAATTTCAGCTGTGTCAACTTCGAGCTTTTGTGTTAATTGTTTCAGAATTTCTTGTTCTTTGATCGGAGTCAGTTCACGTGAACGCAAAATGATGGACAAGTCATCGATTCCAGTTGGCATATGTTCCCAACTAATATTGAGATCCTCTAATATTTGAAGGAATTTTCGACCAAAACCGACTTCGCGGTTCATGAGGTATTTGGTAGTGTTGATACTAACGAATCCTGAATCACCTGCAATCCCTACAACAGTCACATGATCATTTGAATGTTCCAAAACAATTCGGGTTCCTGGGTGGTCTGGATTATTTGTATTTTTAATGACTAATGGAATTTTACCTCTGTATGCTGGAACGAGTGCTTCATCATGTAAGACTGAAAAACCTGCATAGGCTAATTCACGCATTTCCTTGTAAGTTAATTCAGGAATTGAATGTGGGTGTTTAATAATACCTGGATGTGCTGCAAAGATACCATTTACGTCTGTAAAGTTTTCGTATAAGTCTGCTTTCACGCCAGCTGCAATGATAGATCCTGTAATGTCAGATCCACCACGAGAAAATGTACAAATGTCCCCATCTTGGGTAACACCAAAGAACCCTGGAATGACAATTACTTCACTTGCATCTTTTAGTTCTTCAATTTTATCGTAACTAGAAGGTAAAATACGAGCGTTGGAAGGTTCCGCAGTGACTGTGATTCCTGCTTCTTTTGGATGGATATATTTTGCTTCTAATCCATTTTGATTGAAATAGGCAGCTATGAGTTTAGCATTGTTATTTTCGCCTGCTGCTAGGAATGCATCGTATGTAAATGGATTTCCTTTTTTAGGCAAATTTGTCAGATCATAGATATCTTCAGCAATTTCTTGAATGATAGAATCTTTGAGACCCAATTCTTCTGTAATGGCACGATAACGCTCAATAATCCACTGTTGTGTTTGCGTAACATCTTTATCTGAAGTGAATTCTTTATAATAACGGATCAGTGCATCTGTTACTTTTGTATCTTCTGCATTTCGCTTACCAGGAGCTGATACAACTACAAATCTTCTTTCTGGATCATCTTTAATGATATTAAGTACTTTTTTTAATTGTGGAGCTGATGCTAGAGAACTTCCACCGAATTTAGTTACTTTCATATTTTCTCCTTAATAGTTTCATTAGTACATTATACCAAAGTTCAGTTATTGATACAATGTATTTATAAATAGGGCATAAAATTGGTGGATCTAAGAGACTATAAATTGTCATGATTCAAATTTTACAATTTTGTTACATCTTATAGATATATTTTACTATTCTTATTTTTTATGGTATGATATGTTATAATTAAAAAGTTTTAATATCAAAATATTTTATATTTAAATAAAAGGAGTCTGTGATGTTTGAAACAATTTTGTATTCTGTCGAAAACGATCTCGCGTCAATTTCTTTAAATCGTCCTGAAGTTTCTAATGGTTTTAACATTCCAATGTGTCAGGAAATTTTGGCTGCCTTGGAAGATGCAGAAAAAAATGAGGAAGTAAAATTCATTATTCTATCAGCAGAAGGGAAAATCTTTTCAGTTGGTGGAGATTTGAGTGAAATGAAACGCGCAGTCGATGCAGATGACATCGAGTCTCTTGTTTTAATTGCTGAATTAGTTAATACTATTTCTAAGAAAATTAAGCAATTACCTAAGCCGGTTATTATGGTAGCTGATGGAGCGGTCGCAGGAGCGGCGGCCAACATAGCAGTAGCTGTTGATTTTTGTATAATTAGTGATCGTACAAAATTTATCCAAGCCTTTGTTGGGGTTGGTTTAGCACCAGATGCGGGTGGGTTATTCTTATTAGGAAAAGCTATTGGTATGTCTCGGGCTACTCATTTAGTAATGACAGGTGAAGCTTTGACTGCAGAAAAAGCATTGGAGTATGGCCTAGCTTACCGCGTTTGTGAATCTGAAAAACTTGAGAAAACGGTTGATCAATTGCTTAAAAAATTAAGAAGAGGATCTTCAAATTCTTATGCTGCTATGAAAGAAATGGTTTGGGAAGCCTTCTTGAAAGAATGGGACCAATATGCGAATCTTGAATTAAATTTGCAAAAGAAACTAGCATTTACAGAAGATTTTAAAGAGGGGGTTATTGCCTACTCTGAAAAACGTCGGCCACAATTTAAAGGAAAATAAATTTGTATCTTTTCCATGTTTTGTGAAAAAAGCTTGCAAATTATTTTCATTTTTGATAAAATTTGACTATCAAAGTAAAATTAGGAGGTGGAGTTTTGAATTACCAATTAGTTAATGACTATTTAACATCCATCTTTAATAATGTTTTGGTTATCGAGGAGACGAGCCTAAGAGCAAGTCGATTTAAAGATGTTTCTATTAAAGAAATGCATACGATCGACGTGATTGGTTCGACACCGAATGCAACCCCGAGTGATATTTCACGGGAGTTGATGGTGACTTTGGGGACTGTCACGACAAGTTTGAATAATCTTGAGCGCAAAGGGTATATCGAAAGAAGAAGATCTGAAGTTGATCGCCGGGTTGTACACTTGAGTTTAACAAAGAATGGTCGTCTACTTTATCGACTTCATCAGCAATTCCATAAACGGATGGTCAACCAAATTATTGGAGATATGAGCCCCGAAGAGAAGAAAGTGATGCAAAAAGGATTGCAAAATCTGTATCGCTTCTTGGAGGAAATTAAATAATGGTCTTTGCTAAAATTAGTCAAGTTGCTCATTATGTACCTGACCAAGTCGTATCGAATGATGATTTAGCTGAGATTATGGATACAAGTGATGAATGGATCAGTAGTCGGACAGGCATTCTTCGTCGTCACATTTCAAGAGATGAGACGACCAGTGATCTTGCAACAGTTGTCGCACAAAGATTATTAGCAAAAGCAAACTTAGACGCTGAAGAAATTGATTTTATCGTTGTCGCTACAATTACTCCAGACAGCTTAATGCCATCGACCGCAGCCCGGGTACAAGCTAATATTGGAGCTTCTCGAGCCTTTGCTTTTGACCTGACTGCAGCATGTAGCGGATTTGTATTTGCATTAGCCACTGCTGAAAAATACATTTCTTCAGGGATGTACCAGCGAGGGATTGTGATCGGTAGTGAGACGCTTTCAAAAGTATTAGACTGGTCAGATCGCTCTACTTCAGTACTTTTTGGAGATGGAGCTGGCGGTGTCTTGCTTGAAGCGAGCGATCAAAAATCGTTTTTAGCTGAAAGTCTTTTTACGGATGGTAGCCGTGGTTCTAGTCTTGAATCTTGCTATTTGGGTCTGTCTTCTCCTTATTCAGAGGAAATTACCGATCGAAGATATCTGACGATGGATGGACGGGCGGTTTTTGATTTTGCTATTCGTGATGTCACGAAAAGCATTCAAAAGATTATAGCAGACGCCTCTATGGAAGCAGAAGAGATTGACTATTTTCTTTTACATCAGGCGAATGACCGAATGTTAGATAAGATGTCAAAAAAACTGGGTGTCTCTAGAGAGAAGATCCCAGCAAATATGATGGAATATGGGAACACTAGTGCTGCTAGTATCCCCATTCTATTATCGGAGTGTGTCGAGAATCATCGAATCAAGATGGATGGAAGTCAAAAAATTCTTCTTACAGGATTCGGTGGAGGTTTGACATGGGGCACACTTCTTGTTACAATCTAGTTAAACATGTGGAAACACATTTTAAAAATTTATATATTATTTTTTAAGGAGGCCTGTCATGGCAGTATTTGAAAAAGTACAAGAAATTATCGTTGAAGAACTTGGTAAAGAACCATCAGAAGTAACTCTTGAATCTACATTCGAAGATTTAGAAGCTGATTCATTGGATTTGTTCCAAGTGATCTCTGAAATCGAAGATGCTTTTGATATTCAAATCGAAACTGAAGAAGGATTATCTACAGTTGGTGATCTTGTCGCTTACGTAGAAGAAAAAACAAAATAATGATAGATGAGAGTATCGAAAGATATTCTCTCTTGTTTAGGTAATAGTTTGAGGCTCAAAGAAACAATATTTCGAACTCAAACTATTACTTAAGCGAAAAAAGAGGTAGGTATAATGCAAACACGAATTACTGAACTATTGAATATTAAATATCCAATCTTCCAAGGTGGGATGGCATGGGTTGCTGATGGTGATTTGGCTGGAGCAGTATCAAATGCTGGAGGTCTTGGAATCATTGGTGGTGGGAACGCTCCAAAAGAAGTTGTAAAGGCTAACATCGATAAGGTGAAGTCTATTACAGATAAACCTTTTGGTGTAAATATCATGCTTTTGTCCCCATTTGCAGATGACATTGTTGACCTGGTGATTGAAGAAGGTGTAAAGGTTGTTACAACTGGTGCTGGAAATCCAGGGAAATACATGGATCGTTTCCATGAAGCAGGGATCACTGTCATTCCAGTGGTTCCGTCTGTCGCACTTGCAAAACGGATGGAAAAATTGGGCGCTGATGCAGTGATTGCAGAAGGAATGGAAGCTGGAGGTCACATTGGTAAATTGACGACTATGACCTTGGTTCGCCAAGTGGTTGAAGCTATTTCTATTCCAGTAATTGGTGCTGGAGGAGTCGCTGATGGTGCCGGTGCTGCAGCTGTCTTTATGTTAGGTGCCGAAGCTGTTCAGGTGGGAACTCGTTTCGTGGTTGCAAAAGAATCTAATGCTCACCAAAACTTTAAGAATAAAATCTTGAAAGCAAAAGATATCGATACTGTAGTTTCAGCATCAGTTGTTGGACACCCTGTTCGTGCGATCAAGAATAAATTGGCTTCTGCCTATAACCAAGCTGAAAAAGATTTCTTGGCAGGTAAGAAGACTCAAGAAGAAATTGAAGAATTAGGAGCAGGAGCCCTTCGCAATGCCGTTGTTGATGGAGATGTTGACAATGGTTCTGTGATGGCGGGTCAAATTGCTGGACTTGTAAGCAAGGAAGAAACTTGTGCTGAAATTCTAGAAGATATCTATTATGGTGCAGCCAAGGTGATTCAAAGAGAGGCTGCTCGTTGGGCAGATGTAAACGTCTAAAAACGTCGAAAGGATTAGGATAGTGACAAAACGTGCGTTCTTATTTGCTGGTCAAGGGGCTCAGAAATT
>JAGZZN010000007.1 GCA_018377375.1 Streptococcus parasanguinis | reverse complement strand
TACTACGCTGATTTCATCAGCTTTTACAGCCCTACTCAACTGTGCGGAGGTGGGACGACGAAATCGAATTCTAACGAATTACCGATTTCTGTCCCACTCCTTTTTTATATTACCGATTGTATTCTAAATAGTTTTTAACAATTTGTAATTCATCTTGGTTCAAGGGCCGGTATTGACCCTCTGCTAGCTCTGTATCTAATGTAAAATCCCCGAACTGAACTCGTTTTAGGGCAGTGACCTTGACACCGACAGAGAGGAACATTTTCTTGACCTGATGAAACTTCCCTTCAGAGATGGTGATGGTGGCTCTGCTTAGACTGGGGCTTGAAACTTGAATCTCAAGTTGAGCAGGTTTACAGCTAGTTCCATCTAAAAAGATAATCCCATCTTTGAATTTTTGGATATGTTCTGATGAGAGCGGTCCATTGACTTCAACTTGATAAGTTTTATCCACATGATATTGAGGATGAAGCAGTTGAAAACCAAGGGGCCCATTATCTGTTAAGAGAAGAAGACCCGTCGTATCTCGATCCAGTCGACCAATTGCATAGAGTTGGTCTGACTGGAGATGTTTAGGTAGGATGTCCATGACTGTTAGCAGTTCCTTGTCTTTACTTGCTGTCACGACACCATTTGGCTTATGGAGCATGAGGTAGATGTGCTCATATCCTTCGATTATTCTATCTTTGAAAACCAGCTCTTGTAACCCTGTATCAACATTCTGTGCAAGGGAATAAGCCGGAAGTCCATCTACCAAAATTTCTTTTTTTAGAAGAGCTTGTTTCATGCCTTTTCGACTAACTTTTTCTTGGGCTAATATTTTATCTAATCGCATACCAGCTTATCTTATCATAAGTCAGTACTTTTGAAAAGAAAAGGGAAGAAGTGGATTTTTTATTGAAAACATTTACAACTAGCTGAACTGTGTTTTTTAGATAGGACTGTGGTATAATTGTTCAGTTAGAAATATTATTTAAAATTTTATAGAGGAAATCATGACAAAATTAAGAGAAGATATTCGTAACGTTGCGATCATTGCCCACGTTGACCATGGTAAAACAACCTTGGTAGACGAATTGTTGAAACAATCGCACACCTTGGATGAACGTAAAGAATTGCAAGAACGTGCAATGGACTCAAACGATCTTGAAAAAGAACGTGGGATCACGATCCTTGCTAAAAATACAGCCGTTGCTTATAACGGAACTCGAATCAATATCATGGACACACCAGGACACGCGGACTTCGGTGGAGAAGTGGAACGGATCATGAAAATGGTCGATGGGGTTGTATTGGTCGTTGATGCCTACGAAGGAACCATGCCTCAGACTCGTTTCGTATTGAAAAAAGCCTTGGAACAAGATCTTGTTCCGATCGTTGTAGTCAACAAAATCGATAAACCATCTGCTCGCCCAGAAGAAGTTGTAGATGAAGTTCTTGAGCTCTTCATCGAATTGGGTGCGGATGATGACCAATTGGAATTCCCAGTTGTTTATGCATCAGCGATCAACGGAACCTCTTCACTTTCAGATGATCCAGCTGATCAAGAGCACACAATGGCACCGATCTTTGATACCATCATTGATCACATCCCAGCTCCAGTTGATAACTCAGATGAGCCCCTTCAATTCCAAGTATCCCTGCTTGATTATAACGACTTCGTTGGACGTATCGGTATCGGACGTGTCTTCCGTGGTACTGTAAAAGTTGGGGACCAAGTAACCCTTTCTAAATTGGATGGAACAACTAAGAACTTCCGTGTTACCAAACTCTTTGGTTTCTTTGGTTTGGAACGTCGTGAAATTCAAGAAGCTAAAGCGGGTGACTTGATCGCTATCTCTGGTATGGAAGATATCTTCGTTGGAGAAACCATCACACCGACAGACGCAGTTGAAGCTCTTCCAATCCTTCACATCGATGAACCAACCCTTCAAATGACCTTCTTGGTTAACAACTCACCATTTGCTGGTCGTGAAGGGAAATGGGTGACCTCTCGTAAAGTTGAAGAACGCTTGCAAGCGGAATTGCAAACCGACGTCTCTCTTCGTGTTGACCCAACTGATTCACCTGATAAATGGACAGTTTCAGGACGTGGGGAATTGCACTTGTCTATCTTGATTGAAACCATGCGTCGTGAAGGATACGAATTGCAAGTATCTCGTCCAGAAGTTATTATCAAGGAAATTGATGGTGTCAAATGTGAACCATTTGAGCGCGTGCAAATCGACACACCAGAAGAATATCAAGGATCTGTTATCCAAAGCCTTTCTGAACGTAAAGGTGAAATGTTGGATATGATCTCAACTGGTAACGGTCAAACTCGTTTGGTCTTCCTTGTTCCAGCGCGTGGTTTGATTGGATACTCAACAGAGTTCTTGTCAATGACACGTGGTTACGGAATCATGAACCACACCTTTGATCAATACTTGCCAGTGATTCCAGGAGAAATCGGTGGACGTCACCGTGGTGCTCTTGTTTCAATCGATAACGGAAAAGCAACCACTTACTCTATTATGTCTATCGAAGAACGTGGTACGATCTTTGTCAATCCAGGTACAGAAGTTTACGAAGGAATGATCATCGGGGAAAACTCTCGTGAGAACGACTTGACCGTAAACATTACGAAAGCAAAACAAATGACCAACGTTCGTTCCGCTACTAAGGACCAAACAGCGGTTATCAAGACTCCTCGTATCTTGACCTTGGAAGAATCTCTTGAGTTCTTGAACGACGATGAGTACATGGAAGTAACGCCTGAATCTATCCGTTTGCGGAAACAAATCTTGAACAAAGCAGAACGCGAAAAAGCAAATAAAAAGAAAAAATCAGCAGCTGCTGAATAATACGGAAAGAAAGGAGAAACAAAATGGTCTATTTTATCTTAGGGATTTTGATTCTCCTTTTTTACCTTTTTATGACCCCAAAAAGTATTCGTGGTACCTTAAACAGTGTCACAATGGTGGTCTTGATCGTCTCCATTATCGTACTGACTTGTCTGGCCATTTTTCAGATATTCCAACTACCGTCTGAGTTTTTTGTCGGTGCCTTTCTCGCCTTTGTTGGCTACCAGGCTTTGGTGGATATTTCCAAAATGACGACCAAACAGAAAAAATAAACGCTGACGTGATTTTTAAAGCCCTTTGGGCTTTTTAATTTTGCTAAAAAAAGGTAAAATAGAGAGTGATAAAAATGGAGCGAAGAAATCATGAAATTTGTGAAACAATTTGAAAATAAAAAGGTTCTTGTATTAGGTTTGGCTAAGTCAGGCGAGTCAGCTGCCCGTTTGTTGGATCGCTTAGGAGCGATTGTGACCGTCAATGATGGCAAACCTTTTGAAGAAAATCCAGCAGCACAAAGTTTACTGGAAGAAGGGATTAAAGTCGTGACAGGAGGCCACCCTCTGGAATTGTTGGATGAAGACTTTGCGGTCATGGTCAAAAATCCAGGAATCCCTTATTCGAACCCGATGGTTGAAAAAGCGCTTGAAAAGGGTATTCCAGTCCTCACTGAAGTGGAATTGGCCTATCTGATTTCGGATGCGCCAATTATTGGGATTACAGGATCAAACGGAAAAACGACGACAACAACCATGATCGGGGAAGTCTTGACAGCTGCCGGTCAAGGTGGTCTATTGTCTGGGAATATCGGTTTTCCAGCTAGTCAAGTTGCACAAACAGCAACAGAAAAGGATGTTCTGGTCATGGAATTGTCTTCTTTCCAATTGATGGGAATTGAAGCTTTCCATCCAGAGATTGCAGTGATTACCAACCTCATGCCAACCCATATCGACTATCATGGTTCTTTTGAAAATTATGTAGCTGCTAAATGGAATCTTCAAAAGAATATGACAGAAAAAGATGTCATTGTCTTGAACTTCAACCAAGACTTGGCCAAGGAACTCGCTACAAAAACCAAGGCAAGGGTCCTTCCATTTTCAACGGTCGAAAAAGTGGATGGGGCTTATTTGGAAGATGGACTTCTCAAGTTTAAGGGAGAAGTTGTTATGCGTGCAGATGAACTGGGTGTTCCAGGTAGCCACAATGTAGAAAATGCCTTGGCAACGATTGCGGTTGCAAAAGTCCGAGGAGTCGAGAATGAGGTCATTAAAGAAACCTTATCGGCCTTTGGAGGAGTGAAACACCGCCTTCAATATGTGGATGAGATTCAAGGTGTCAAATTCTATAATGATAGTAAATCGACCAATATTTTAGCAACACAAAAAGCCCTTTCTGGTTTTGATAACAACAAGGTGATCTTGATTGCAGGAGGGCTCGATCGTGGCAATGAATTTGATGAATTGGTACCTCACATTGCTGGTCTAAAGGAAATGGTGATTCTAGGGGAATCAGCTCCTCGAGTGAAACGCGCAGCAGATAAAGCTGGCGTCTCTTATGTTGATGCGGCAGATGTAGCGGATGCTACAAAGAAAGCCTTCGACTTGGCTAGCCCCGGAGATGTTGTCCTACTAAGTCCTGCCAATGCCAGCTGGGATATGTATCCGAATTTTGAAGTGCGTGGGGATGAATTCCTTGCTACAGTAAAAGGGTTGAAATAAGATGAAAAAAATAATGTTTACTGGTGGGGGAACCGTGGGACATGTGACCCTTAATCTCCTCTTGATTCCAAAATTTATCGAAGATGGATGGGAAGTCCATTATATTGGAGACAAAAAAGGAATCGAATACCAAGAGATCAAAAAGTCTGGCTTAGACGTGCGCTTCCATTCAATTGCAACGGGGAAATTGCGCCGCTATTTCTCTTTCCAAAATATGATGGATGTGTTCAAGGTGGCTTGGGGGACGCTCCAGTCCATTGCAATCCTGCTTCGTGTGCGCCCACAAGTTCTCTTCTCAAAAGGAGGATTTGTTTCTGTGCCACCAGTGATCGCAGCCCGACTCACGCGTGTTCCTGTCTATATCCATGAGTCCGATCTTTCTATGGGATTGGCCAATAAAATTGCTTATAAATTCGCTACCAAGATGTACACGACTTTTGAGCAAGCACATGGTTTGACAAAGAGTGAGCATATCGGTGCGGTAACCAAGGTCACAGATCATATTCCGCCAACTTCAGAAGTTTTAGAAGAAAAAACAAAAGGTTTCCGAAAAGACTTGCCGACCCTTCTCTTTGTCGGAGGATCAGCCGGTGCGCGTGTCTTTAATGAATTTGTGACAGAGCACAAAGCAGAGCTCTTGCAGCACTACAATATCATCAATTTGACGGGTGATTCAACATTGAATCAGGCTGAGGGTGGCTTGTATCGAGTGGATTATGTAACCGATCAGTATTTACCAATGCTCCAAAAGGCTGATTTAGTGGTGACTAGGGGTGGAGCCAATACCTTATTTGAGCTCTTAGCTATGAACAAACTCCATTTGATTGTACCGCTAGGAAAAGAAGCCAGCCGTGGCGATCAGATTGAAAATGCCCAATATTTTGTGGATAAAGGTTATGCAGAGCAATTGCAGGAAGATCAATTGACGCTCGAAACCTTCAATAAAACCATTCAAGAAATGTTGAAGCAAAGCCAAGTCTACCACCAAGCAATGGAAAAATCGACAGAACTCCTTTCACTAGACGATTTTTATGGCCTGCTTCAAAAAGATATCAGTAAGGGAAAAGATGACGGACGACAATAAAAAAACGCCAACGGATGACAAAATTACAGAATTGTCAGCCTGGCAAAAAAGAAACAAAGAATATTTAGAAAAAAAAGCGCTTGAAAAAGCGGAAGAAGCTGAAACAGAGGAAACTGAAAGCGAAGAAGCAAAAGAAGACGAAGACCTTTCAGAAAAAGAAACAACTTCTGTCTCAGAGGAAGAATCTGAAGAAATAGAAGAGCCTGAAGAGGAAGATGAATCTGAGGCCGAAGAGGATCCAGAAGCAGATGGAGAAAGTTCAGAAGGAGAAGAGGATGATCCGGCTATAGAGGAGCTAGATCCTTCAGAGAAGCAAGAGAGAAAGCCTTCATTTTTTAAAGGCTTGAAGACGAAAAAACCAAAGAAGGAACCGACAGTGGCAAAACGCCACATCTATCGTGCCCTTCCGGTTATCGGAATCAGCTCGATTGTCGCCCTTCTCTCGATCTACTTTTTAAGCCCCTTGTCCACACAGAAAGTAATTGAATTTTCAGGGAACAAAGCGGTTGATCAGCAACTCTTGTATGAAAAAAGTCGCATTAAGGAAGAAGATTATACTCTGACGACCTTCCTTCATAAATCGGTCTATGAACAAAATATGAAAACGGCTAGTCCATGGATCAAAGAGGTTCACATGCATTATCAATTCCCGGTGACCTTTAAAGTCAATATCGTGGAACACAAAGTGGTTGCTTATTATGTGACCGGAGAAGACCACTATCCAGTATTAGAAAATGGAGAAGTCGTTGAGACAGTAACTCCAGCTTCGGAATTGCCGTCCTCCTATATTAGTTTAAAATTCTCAGATCGAGAATTAGTTAGACAATTTGTCCAAGAAATGAAGTCTATTTCTTCTTCCATTACGGATAAAATTGTTTCGGTAGATCTGACTCCGAGCAAGGTCACCAAGGATCTGGTGACCATCACTATGAAAAACGATAATAAAATCTTGGTGCCTGTTTCCCAAATTACCCGCAAGCTTCCTTATTATAAGGCGATCAGTAAGCAATTAGACGATGATTCCACCATTGATATGGAGGCTGGAGTATTCAGCTATAGTGAACAATCCATTGCAGCTGCCAAAGAGCAAGCTGAAAAAGGAAAGGCTGAAAGTACAGAAAAGCAAGAAGAACATTCTGAGGAAGCAAGCCAAGAACAGAATCAAGAACAGAATCCAGAAGGAGAAAATTCTTCTGGGAATGAGCAAAGCCCATAAATTATCTCAAATAATTGAAGAAAAAATGTCCATTTTAGGCTTCTTTGTGATATAATGAAGTTTGGATAGTTCCAACTAAAAGGGCTATAAATAGATGTAAAGTGAAAACAAATAAAGAGAGAGGACTGGTGTAATGGCTAGAGACGGCTTTTTTACAGGTTTAGATATCGGTACTAGTTCAATAAAAGTATTGGTGGCAGAACATGTCAATGGAGAAATGAATGTAATTGGAGTCAGCAATGCAAAAAGTGCTGGCGTCAAAGATGGAATTATAGTAGATATCGAAGCTGCTTCAAATGCAATTAAAACTGCAATCAGCCAAGCTGAGGAAAAAGCAGGGATTTCAATCAATCTAGTCAATGTTGGGTTGCCTGCAAACTTACTACAAATCGAAGCAACTCAAGGAATGATTCCAGTCACAAGTGATTCAAAAGAAATCACAGATGCAGATGTTGAAAATGTTGTCAAATCTGCACTCACAAAAAGTATGACACCGGATCGTGAAGTAATCACCTTCATTCCTGAGGAATTCACAGTTGATGGTTTCCAAGGAATTCGCGATCCACGCGGAATGATGGGGATCCGACTTGAAATGCGTGGCCTTCTTTATACAGGACCTCGTACAATCTTGCACAATTTGCGTAAAACCGTTGAACGTGCAGGCTTACAAGTAGAAAACATCATCATTTCCCCACTTGCGATGATCAAAACAGTCTTGAACGAAGGCGAACGTGAATTCGGAGCAACAGTGATTGATATGGGTGGTGGCCAAACCACAGTGGCATCTGTTCGTAGCCAAGAACTTCAATTTACAAATATCTACCAAGAAGGTGGCGATTACGTTACCAAAGATATTTCTAAAGTTTTGAAGACTTCTCAAAAATTGGCAGAAGGTTTGAAGTTCAACTACGGTGAAGCCTATGTGCCATCTGCTGGAAACGAAGTGTTCCATGTAGAAGTTATTGGTGAAGTTGAGCCAGTTGAAGTGACTGAGAAGTACTTGGCTGAAATCATTTCAGCACGTATCAAACACATCTTTGAGCAAATCAAGCAAGATCTTGAGAGAAGACATTTGTTGGATCTTCCTGGTGGTATTGTGATTATCGGTGGAGGCGCAATCCTTCCTGGTGTTGAAGAATTGGCTCAAGAAGTCTTTGGTGTAAATGTGAAATTGTTTGTTCCAAATCAAATTGGAATTCGCAATCCAGCTTTTGCCCATGTGATTAGTTTGTCTGAATATGCAGGCAATTTGACAGATGTGGATATTATTGCTCAAGCTGCGGTTCGTGGAGACGAAGTCTTGCGTCAACAACCGATTCAATTTGATCGACCTGTGCAACCACAAGTACAACCACAACCTGCTGCTCCAGCACAATCGGTAGTACCTGCGTACAATGCTGAGAAGATTGAATCTCCAGTAGATGCTCAAGAAATTCCAGTAGCAAGCAATGATAGCAAACAAGAACAAAAAACTACATTCACAGACCGAATGAAAAATTTGATCGGTAATATGTTTGATTAAGGAGTGTAAGTATTTATGACATTTTCATTTGACACAGCAGCGGCACAAGGTGCAGTAATTAAAGTAATCGGTGTCGGTGGCGGTGGCGGTAACGCCATCAATCGTATGATTGACGAAGGCGTTGCCGGTGTAGAATTCATCGCAGCTAATACAGATGTTCAAGCACTTTCAAGTGCAAAAGCTGAAACAGTTATCCAATTGGGTCCAAAATTGACTCGTGGATTGGGTGCTGGAGGTCAACCTGAAGTTGGTCGTAAGGCAGCTGAAGAAAGCGAAGAAGTGTTAACAGAAGCTTTGCAAGGTGCAGACATGGTCTTTATCACTGCAGGGATGGGTGGAGGATCTGGTACAGGTGCTGCACCAGTCATCGCTCGTATTGCTAAAGCAGTTGGCGCTTTGACAGTAGCAGTTGTTACTCGTCCATTCGGGTTTGAAGGTTCAAAACGTGGGAACTTCGCTATTGAAGGGATCAATGAACTTCGCGAACATGTAGACACATTGTTGATTATTTCTAATAACAACTTGCTTGAAATTGTGGACAAAAAGACACCGCTTCTTGAAGCGTTGAGTGAAGCTGACAACGTTCTTCGTCAAGGTGTTCAAGGGATCACTGACTTGATCACAAGTCCTGGATTGATCAACCTTGACTTTGCAGACGTGAAGACTGTTATGGAAAACAAAGGAAATGCCCTCATGGGTATTGGTGTTGGTAGCGGTGAAGAACGCGTTATTGAAGCAGCTCGTAAAGCTATCTACTCACCACTCCTTGAAACAACCATTGACGGTGCTGAAGACGTGATCGTCAACGTAACAGGTGGTTTGGATATGACTTTGATCGAAGCTGAAGAAGCTTCAGAAATTGTGAACCAAGCTGCAGGTCACGGAGTGAACATCTGGTTGGGTACATCTATTGATGAATCTCTTAAAGATGAAATCCGCGTGACGGTTGTTGCAACTGGTGTCCGTCAAGACAAGGTAGAACGCGTTAGCGGAATTGCTTCCTCACAACGTCCTTATAAAACAGGACCACGTGAACAACGCCCACAAGCTGCACCATTTGACCGTGAATTTGATTTGAAACAAGATGTTGAATTGCCAACAACTCCAAGTCGTCCAGCGGTAGAACCAAACCGTGGCTCAGCCTTTGGTGATTGGGATATTCGTCGTGAGAATATCGTTCGCCAAACTGAACCAACATCAACACATCAAGTTGATCGTTACGTAGATTCATCTTCAGATGATGATGAATTGGAAACACCACCATTCTTCCGGAATCGTTAATCATGAATCTGGGAGAGAATGCTGATCTTGTTCGGCAACAAGTAGAAACAGCAAGAAACAAAGCTAACCGTCGAGATCAAGTTAATGTGATAGCTGTCACCAAGTATGTGGATGTTGCCACAACAGAAGCACTGGTGAAAACAGGTATCCAACATATCGGTGAAAATCGTGTCGATAAATTCCTAGAAAAGTATCAAGCTCTAAAAGAGTATGACCTCACTTGGCACTTGATTGGGAGCCTCCAACGGCGGAAAGTAAAAGACGTGATCAATCTCGTCGATTACTTTCATGCCTTGGATTCGGTGAAGCTGGCTCAAGAAATTCAAAAGCGAGCAGAACACCCAATCAAGTGTTTCCTCCAAGTGAACATTTCTGGTGAAGAAAGTAAGCATGGTTTTGCACCCGATGAACTGGATGATGTTTTAGCGGAAATCGCACAGCTGGACAAAATTGAAATTGTTGGTTTAATGACGATGGCTCCTTTTGAGGCTAGTCAAGAAGAGTTGCAGGATATTTTTTCAAAAACTCACCAACTTCAGAAACAACTAGAAAAGAAACAATTAAAAAATATGCCTTTTTCAGAACTAAGTATGGGTATGAGTCGTGACTTTGAAGTAGCCATTGCGAACGGAGCGACTTATGTAAGAATTGGGACATCATTTTTTAAATAGGAAAGAACTATGTCATTAAAAGATAAATTTAACAACTTTATTGACTACTTCACAGAAGACGGTGAAGAAGTAGAAGTTCGCGAGGCAAAAGCAGCTGGGGCGGAAACACAACCAGTTCCACAGCCACAGCCGACTCCTCAAGTGACTTCTCCACGTCCACAGATTAGTCAAAGAGAACCAGTAAAACCAAAACCGACTCCTGTCGCCCCTGTTACGACTCCAGTGTCTACAGCGGCTGTGAAGGAACCTGTTTCAACAACGAAAAGTTCATCTGAAAATATTACGCGCTTGCATGAACGTCAACGTGAATTGGCTGCTAAGCGTGCGAATACAGATGAAAAGATTACCATCGATGTACGCTATCCCCGCAAATACGAGGAAGCGACTGAAATTGTTGATCTATTACTATCTAATGAGAGTATCTTGATTGACTTCCAATATATGACAGAAGTACAAGCACGTCGTTGTTTAGATTATTTGGATGGAGCTCGTTATGTTTTAGCGGGAAATCTTCGTCGTGTGGCAAGTACCATGTACTTGTTGACTCCGATTAATGTAGTTGTTAACGTTGAAGATATTCGCCTTCCAAATGATGTGGAAGTAACAGAATTTGACTACGATATGAAACGTAATCGTTAAAATGATTATTTTTCAATATCTATCAAATATCATTCAAATCTATTCCATCATTCTAGTCATCTATGCCTTGCTTGCTTGGTTCCCTGGGGCGCCTCAGAGTACTCTCGGACAAATGGTTCACCGCCTAGTTGAACCATTTTTGAGCCTTTTTAGAAAGTTAACCTTGCAGGTGGGAGGTTTAGATTTCACAGTTTGGATAGCACTTTTGGTTTTGAACCTGATGAATCAGTTATTAGCCCGCTTGTTCCTACTTTTGATTGGATAGAATATGATGGGACAGAAAGAGATTTACCAACATTTCAATCGCGAAGATCACGAATTTATTGATCGTTGTATTGAATTGTCTGAAAGAGTGGTGGAACGCTATTCTGTTGAGGTGACGGGCTTTTTAAACCCTCATCAGGTCACTATTTTACGAAATGTCGCGGCAAGCTACCAATTACAGGTCTTTGTTTCTAGTGATGAGCAGAAAATGGAGTATGCCAAGGTTATTGTTGCTCCGGATTATTACCAATTAGATCCAAGTGACTTTGATCTGGCCTTATTGGAAATGGTCTATGCTTCAAAATTTCATCACTTGACCCATTCCCAGGTACTGGGGACCATTGTTCACCAATTAGGTGTGGAGCGCAAGTCCTTTGGAGATATTCTAACGAGTGATGGAAAGATCCAAGTATTTGTTGAACGGCGTTTTGTTCACTATTTTATGGATCACATCCAGAAAATTTCTCGGGTACCTGTTAAGCTGAGGGAAGTTCCTCTCTCTGAACAAATGATCGTAGAGGAAGAAAGCCAGCAGCGAGATATTCTCGTGTCGAGTTATCGGTTAGATAAGGTGATTGCTGGGACCTTCAAGCTTTCACGCTCACAAGCTAGTCAGTTGATTAGTTCTGGTTTAGTGAAAGTTAACTATGCGACTACTTCCAATGTTAGCTATGCTGTAGGTCTGAATGATTTAGTCAGTGTCCGACGCTTTGGGCGTCTTAAAATTGTTTCTGAAAATGGTATTTCAAAGAGTGGAAAATATAAAATAACTGTTGAAGTACTCTTAAGTAAAAAATGAGGAGGAGTTATGGCTCTTACTGCTTTAGAAATTAAAGATAAAACTTTTGGCGTTAAATTTAGAGGGTATGATGCGAACGAAGTAGAAGAATTTCTAGATATCGTTGTTCGCGATTATGAAGATCTTGTTCGTTTAAATCATGATCAAGAAGCAAAAATTCAAGCTCTTGAAGAACGCTTAAACTATTTTGATGAAATGAAAGATTCATTGAGTCAATCTGTTTTGATTGCACAAGATACTGCGGAACGTGTCAAACAAGCCGCTAACGAACGTTCTGAAAATATTGTTCGTCAAGCTGAACAAGATGCACAGCACTTAGTAGATGAAGCAAAACAAAAAGCAAATGAAATCCTTCGTCATGCAACGGATAATGCCAAGAAGGTTGCCGTTGAAACAGAGGAATTGAAGAACAAGACACGCGTCTTCCATCAACGTTTGAAATCAACCATCGAAAGCCAATTGAGCATTATCGATACACCTGAATGGGATGAAATTCTTCGTCCAACAGCTATGTACATTCAAACAAGTGATGAAGCTTTCCGTGAAATTGTGGAAAAAGCTTTGGGTGAATCAGTTCACCATCATCATGCAGAAGATGATAACATTGATTTGACTCGTCAATTCTCTCCAGCTGAAATTGAAGAATTGCAAAAACGCATCGAAGCTGCTAATTTAGAATTGGGTGCAACACAAGCGTTTGAAGGCTTGAATGAAAAAGTTCAATCCGCTTTAGAAGAAGCAGAGCACGCTCGTCATGAAAATGAGGAAGTCGTTGAGGTTGAAGAAACTGTTCAACCAGAAGATGATGCAAATCGTGAATCTGTCAATATTTTATAATTTTGTAAAAACAGGTCCATTAATGATAGGTCTAGCGAGCAGATGATGGTGGAAGATCTGCACTCCCTCTTAATGGATGATCCTTTTACAGTATTCGTTCTGAACCCTTGAGTAAGAACGGACGTTTCCCTCGTTACGGGATGAGAGGAGAAGGTCGCTTGCGACTTCTCGAACAAAGGTGGTACCACGAGCAATCGTCCTTTTTAGGATGCTCGTGTTTTTTTTATAGCTTTTAAATCAATAAGGAGACATAATGAAACTCAAAGAAACATTGAATCTTGGGAAAACAGCTTTTCCAATGCGGGCTGGGCTTCCAACGAAGGAACCAGTTTGGCAAAAAGAATGGGAAGATGCAAAATTGTATCAACGCCGTCAAGAGTTGAATGAAGGAAAACCGCATTTTACCCTTCATGATGGCCCTCCCTATGCCAACGGAAATATTCACGTAGGGCATGCCATGAACAAGATCTCAAAAGATATCATTGTTCGTTCTAAGTCTATGTCAGGCTTTTACGCCCCTTATATTCCAGGTTGGGATACCCATGGTCTACCAATTGAGCAAGTCTTGGCTAAACAAGGTGTCAAACGTAAAGAAATGGACTTGGTTGAGTACTTGAAACTCTGCCGTGAATACGCTCTTTCTCAAGTAGATAAACAACGCGAAGACTTCAAACGTTTGGGTGTTTCAGGTGATTGGGATCATCCATATGTAACCTTGACGCCTGACTATGAAGCAGCACAAATTCGTGTCTTCGGTGAAATGGCCAATAAAGGCTATATCTATCGTGGAGCGAAACCAGTTTACTGGTCTTGGTCTTCTGAATCAGCCCTTGCTGAAGCAGAGATTGAATACCATGATTTGGTATCAACTTCTCTTTACTATGCTAACAAAGTTAAAGATGGCAAAGGTATTCTAGATACAGACACTTACATCGTTGTCTGGACAACAACTCCATTTACTGTTACAGCTTCTCGCGGTTTGACTGTTGGTGCAGAGTTTGATTATGTCGTAGTGAAACCTGCTGGATCTGATCGTAAGTATGTCGTAGCATCTGAGCTTTTGCCAAGCCTTTCTGAAAAATTCGGTTGGGAAAATGTTGAAGTTCTTGCTACTTACCAAGGGAAAGAATTGAACCATATTATCACAGAGCACCCATGGGATACGGAAGTTGATGAATTGGTGATCCTTGGTGAGCATGTAACCCTTGATTCAGGCACCGGTATTGTCCATACGGCCCCTGGTTTTGGTGAGGATGACTACAATGTAGGGATTGCAAATGGCCTCGAAGTAGCCGTTACGGTTAACAAACGCGGTATTATGATGGAGAATGCTGGACCTGACTTTGCAGGTCAGTTCTACGACAAGGTTGTACCAACTGTTATTGAGAAACTTGGCGATTTGCTTCTTGCTCAAGAAGAAATCTCTCACTCCTACCCATTTGACTGGCGTACGAAAAAACCAATCATCTGGCGTGCCGTGCCACAATGGTTTGCTTCTGTCTCAAAATTCCGCCAAGAAATCTTGGATGAAATTGAAAAAGTAAAATTCCACTCAGAATGGGGGAAAGTCCGTCTTTACAACATGATTCGTGACCGTGGTGACTGGGTCATCTCTCGTCAACGTGCCTGGGGTGTGCCTCTTCCAATCTTCTACGCTGAAGATGGCACGCCAATCATGACAGCTGAAACCATCGAACATGTAGCGCAACTCTTTGAAGAGCATGGATCAATCGTTTGGTGGGAACGTGATGCCAAAGACCTCTTGCCAGAAGGATTTAGCCATCCAGGTTCACCAAATGGTGAGTTCAAAAAAGAAACAGATATCATGGACGTCTGGTTCGACTCAGGTTCATCATGGAATGGGGTCGTGGTTAACCGTCCAGAACTCAAATACCCAGCAGATCTTTACCTAGAAGGTTCAGACCAATACCGTGGTTGGTTCAACTCATCACTCATCACATCTGTGGCCAACCATGGTGTAGCGCCTTATAAACAAATCTTGTCACAAGGTTTCACATTTGATGGTAAAGGTGAGAAGATGTCTAAATCTCTTGGGAATACCATTGCTCCAAGCGATGTTGAAAAGCAATTTGGTGCTGAAATCTTACGTCTCTGGGTGACTAGTGTGGACTCAAGCAACGATGTGCGTATCTCAATGGATATCTTTAGCCAAGTCTCTGAGACTTACCGTAAGATCCGTAATACCCTTCGTTTCTTGATTGCTAACACTTCTGACTTTAACCCAGCTGAGGATGCAGTCGCTTACGAAGAACTTCGTTCTGTTGATAAGTACATGACTATTCGCTTTAACCAACTTGTTAAGACGATTCGTGATGCTTATGCCAACTTTGAATTCTTGACAATCTATAAAGCTTTAGTGAACTTTATCAATGTTGATTTGTCTGCCTTTTACCTTGATTTTGCCAAAGATGTTGTTTATATCGAAGGAGCGAAATCGCTAGAACGCCGTCAAATGCAAACAGTTTTCTATGATATTTTGGTGAAAATCACTAAGCTTTTGACACCAATCCTTCCTCACACAGCCGAAGAAATCTGGTCTTATCTTGAGTTTGAGGCAGAAGACTTCGTTCAATTGTCAGAATTACCAGAAGCTCAGACTTTTGCCAACCAAGAGGAAATCTTGGATACATGGTCAGCCTTCATGGACTTCCGTGGACAAGCTCAAAAAGCCTTGGAAGAAGCGCGTAATGAAAAAGTCATCGGTAAATCTCTTGAAGCTCACTTGACCGTTTATCCAAATGAAGTAGTGAAAACCCTCCTTGGAGCTGTTGATAGCAATGTCGCTCAACTCTTGATTGTTTCTGAATTGACAATCGCTGAAGGTCCAGCTCCAGAAGGTGCAGTGGTCTTTGAAGATGTGGCCTTTACTGTAGAACGTGCAGCAGGTGAAGTTTGTGACCGTTGCCGTCGCATCGATCCAACTACAACAGAACGTAGCTATCACGCAACCATCTGTGACCACTGTGCAAGTATCGTAGAAGAAAACTTTGCCCAAGCTGTTGCAGAAGGATTTGAAGCTAAATAAAAGCCATTAAAAGAAGTTCCATAAAGGAACTTCTTTTTTAATGGCTAAAATGGTATAGAGGTTCATCCATTAAGGAAATAAAAAAAGCAAGGCAAATTGGCCTTACTTTGTAATTGGAAAGGAAATTTCAATTAGTTTATCGGAGTAGAGGGTTTTAATAGCGGATTGGTCAATGATTTGAAGATCAATCTTACGTTTTAAAAAGAACTCACGAATTTTTTCTACTTCAGTTTCACGAATAGCCCGGTGTTTGTTACTGATCAATAATTCATAGTGTGTTGGGGCCTGTGTAAAAACGACGTCTGTATTGCCCGCGGAATAAACCTCGACAAGCAAGGCGTCAGTGCTGGCAAGTTGGCTTTTGACCAGTGCAGCATGACTATTTGTGGTATTAATGAGCTTCATATGAGTTCCTCCTAACCTCTATCTTCATTTATTATAGCACTTTTTTATTTTTTGTGAAAGAATTCCTTTATTTTTTGTGGGTATTTTTCCACTGTTCAATGCCCCATTTATGACTGCCACGTTTGAGTTTTTCAATTGCTTCATCTACAGGAAACCAAGCAAGATTGTTAAAATCTTCCAGTGGTTTTTGAGCTTCTGTATAGTCTACCACTTCATAAATATAGGCAGGATTGTAGTAGTAGGTGTCGCGATGACTGGAATAGAAATACTCATCTGCTTGGCCATAGTATTGTCCTAAAACAGCAGTAAAACCTAATTCTTCGATCAGTTCCCGTTTCAGAGCTTGCAAGTGATCTTCACCTGCCTCGATTTCTCCGCCGGGCAAGAACCAGGCTCCATTAGGAGCTTGAACGAGGATGATCTGATCCTTGTCCTTATTGGGAATAACAGCGTAGACACCATAGCGATTGACGTAGGTCACATCTTGTTTCTTTTCACCAAAAGTAGGATTTGTCATTGAATTTTCCTCATTATCTAGTATCTTTATTATTATCATAATGGACGAGGTGAAAGCTGTCAAGAATAAACTGCTGAACTTGTGCAAAAAAAGCTACTTTGTCTGAAGTATAAATTTGTTTAGTTAAACACTCCTATCAAATTAGTTTAATTGATATAATAAAAGGGAGGTGATTTTATGGCTGAATCAAGACTATTTCGTATTTTATACATACTTTTAGAAAATGGGAGAATAACCGCTCCTGAACTTGCTCGATTATTTGAAGTCTCAGTACGTACAATTTATCGTGATATTGAGAGATTAAGCATAGCAGGTATTCCTCTTTATTCTGTTCCTGGAAAGGCTGGAGGGACCTTTTTAATGAAAGACTTCGTTCTTGATCGCACCCTTGTATCAGAGGAGGAAAAAATAGAACTTTTATCTGCTTTACAAGGTCTCCAGACTTTGACAGAAGATAAACAAGATTTTTTACTGACAAAAATGGAATCTATTTTTAAAGTTTCAGCTAGATCTTGGGTAGAAGTCGACTTAACAGATTGGAGGAAACGAAAAGGGCAAAAAGATCTCTTTGATACAATTAAACAAGCTATCTTAGAGAAAAGACGACTTTCGATTACTTATATGAGTGGGAATGGTCAGAAAACGATTCGTACAGTTGAGCCTTTTAAACTAGTATTTAAAAAAAGAGACTGGTATCTTCATGCTTATTGTTGTTCAAAAGAAGATTGGCGTTTTTTTAAATTATCTAGGATTAATGACTATCAACTACTGGAAGAAACAATTAATCAAAAAAATGTGATTGAACCTATTGATACTTCAATTAAGATGGAAAATCTAATGGAAGTATCATTGAAGTTTAGTCAAAAGCTCGCTTTTAGAGTTTATGAAGACTTTTTAGAAGAAGAGATTTTTCAGTGTGAGGATGGATGTTTATATGTTAAAACCCAATTGCCAGAGCACGAGAGTATTTATACTTACTTATTGTCTTATTTAGATGGGGTAGAGATTATTGAACCGGATCATCTGAGAAGATCAATGATTTCAAGATTAGAAAAAATACAAAAGATTTATAAACCTTGACAAAAGATGTCAGGGTTTTAATGTTAGAATTGAGATAGAAAGGAGATAGGTCAAATGAAATATGAATGGAGAAAAATAGAGAAAGTTCTCTATCAAATCAAGGATAAGCCCACTATCCTGCAAGTACCTTCTAAATCCTATATCATAATTGACGGCAAAGGTGATCCAAATGAAGAAGATTTTTCTCAACGAGTGAGTGCCTTATATGCGTTAGCATATGCTATTAAGATGAAGTATAAAAAGTCTCCTCTGGATCAAGACTACATGGATTTTACTGTTTTTCCATTAGAAGGTTTATGGAAACAGGAGAATGAAGGGAAACTAGTTAAAAGTGAACTGTCTTATAGTATTATGATTGGTCAACCTAATTTTGTTACGAGTGACTTGTTTGATAAAGCTTTGGAAGAGGTTAAAATCAAGAAGCCCAATCAGCTCTATGATGCTATTCGTTTTGAAGAACTAGAAGAAGGCTACAGTCTTGCCATGCTTCATGTAGGACCTTTTGATACAGAAAATCAGACTTTTGATGAAATGGAGCGTTTTTGCAAACTCCATAAACTTAAAAGACTTTCGAAAGTTCATCGTGAGATTTATCTAAACAATCTCCATCGAACAGATCCATATAAATTAAAAACAATTCTTCGTTATCAGATTCAAGAAGAGAATTAAAAAGAACAGGAAATAAGAATTCCTGTTCTTTTTATAAAACTAGAAAATTTAGTCTTCCTTTTCAGAAGTGTTCTTTTCTACTTTTTTAGCAGCTTTGATACTAATATTCCCATTGCTGGTCATGACTGCTTTGAGTTGTTTCTCACTTGGATGTTCCAGGTAATAATCGGTAATGGCATCTTCGATATGGTCTTGGATGGTACGACGGAGTGGGCGGGCCCCCATTTTTGGATCGTATCCCAGATCGACCAGTTTTTCTTTGACCTTCTCTGTCACATCCAGATGAATCTCATTTTGTGCGAGACGTTGATTGACTTCATCCAGCATGAGGGTAACGATTTGGAGAAGGTTTTCTTTTGATAGAGGTTGGAATTCAATGATGCCATCAAAACGGTTCATGAATTCAGGGCTAAAGAAGTTACCGAGTTCTCCAAGTACAGAGTTGGTTCGACCTTCGCGAGCAGCTCCAAAACCAACATTGGCCTCAGCTTTGCCGGTTCCAGCATTAGAGGTCATGATGATAATAGTATCTTTAAAGCTGACGGTACGACCTTGACCATCTGTCAAACGGCCATCATCCAAGACTTGCAAGAACATGTGCATGACATCTGGATGGGCTTTTTCCACTTCATCCAATAACACGAGGGAGTAAGGATTGCGACGTACCTTTTCTGTTAGTTGTCCGGCTTCATCGTAGCCAACATAGCCCGGAGGAGCTCCGACTAGTTTCGCTACGCTATGTTTTTCCATGTATTCGCTCATATCAAAGCGGATCATATTGTCTGCAGAGCCAAAGAGCTCGATCGCCAATTGTTTAGACAATTCGGTCTTTCCGACACCGGTTGGTCCGACAAAGAGGAAGCTTCCGATTGGTCGATTTGGAGATCCTAGGCCGACACGATTGCGTCGAATGGCTTTCGCGATTTTATCTACTGCATCATCTTGACCGATCACATGAGCTTTCAAATCAGAAGCCAGATTGATCAATTGAGACTGTTCTTTTTCTTTCAAATCACCAACAGGAATATTGGTCTTTTGTTCAACGATGTGTTCAATCGTTTTTTCGCTGATGACAGGGGTTTCCTGATCGGTGACATGTTGACCTTGCATTTCCTTGTATTTCGCGATTTGATCGCGGAAGTAGGCTGCTTTTTCAAAGTCTTCTTCGCGCGTCGCTTGGGCTTTGAGGTTTTCCGCTTCAATCAAGCGCTGGTCGATCACTTTTGGATCCACGAAGTTTAGGGTCAGGTTCATCTTAGACCCCGCTTCATCCAACAAATCAATGGCCTTGTCTGGCAGGAAGCGATCTTGGATGTAGCGGTTTGACAGAATAGCTGCCGCTTCGATGGCCCCGTCTGTATAGTGGACGTGGTGGTAGTCTTCGTATTTTTTCTGGATACCCTTGAGGATGGTGATGGTTTCTTCAACCGTTGGTTCATCGACCTTAACGGGCTGCATCCGACGTTCCAAGGCCGCATCTTTTTCAATGATACGGTATTCATTGAGGGTAGTAGCCCCGACTAATTGGAGTTCTCCGCGCGCTAAGGCTGGTTTGAGGATATTTCCAGCATCCATATTGCCCTCACCAGCTGATCCTGCGCCAACAATTTCATGGATTTCGTCGATGAACAGAATAACATCTTCGCGTTGACGAATTTCATCCATTAATTTTTGCATGCGTTCTTCGAATTGACCACGAATGCCTGTGCCCTGAACGAGGCTCACGACATCTAGGCGGATGACTTCTTTTCCTTGCAATTTATGAGGAACGTCGCCATCGACGATTTTTTGAGCCAGGCCTTCCACAACAGCAGTTTTTCCGACCCCAGGCTCTCCAATCAGAACCGGATTGTTCTTGGTTCGACGGTTGAGAATTTCGATGACACGGATAATCTC
Organism: Streptococcus parasanguinis; assembly: GCA_018377375.1. GTDB lineage: Bacteria > Bacillota > Bacilli > Lactobacillales > Streptococcaceae > Streptococcus > Streptococcus parasanguinis_N. The sequence continues at coordinate 24,632 of JAGZZN010000007.1, read as the reverse complement.
CTCGTCACGGCCAATGACAGGGTCAATATCCCCTTTGCGGGCAATTTCTGTGACATTGATGCCGAACTCTTCTAACAGTCCTTTTGGCTTTTGAGGGCGTGCTTGACGAGGATCTTGACCACCACCACGGTTATTGTTTTGGCCGTAGCCGCCACCTCCATAACTGCCTCCGGATTGAGTTGGAGGGGTTTGAGGCTCTTGCGGACTTTGGAAGTTTCCAAGGTTATTGAAGAAATCTTCAAAAGGATCTCCAGTGAGTTGGCTCCGTTGGGTCATGCCTTTTAAGAAGCTGTTATTTGGGTCTGTTTTCATAATTTTATAGCAATTTTGACAGAGGTCTACTTGTTGCTGACGTCCATTTACATTTGTATATAAATGGATGGTTGATTCATTTATTTTACAATTTTGACAAAGCATATACATACCTCACAGTAGGTTTTTGATGGTTTTCCATCAAGAGACGATCCTATTTTTAAAAGGTCAAAAATAGTCAAAGATTTATAGTTTCATTATATCAGTATTCTAGAAGTTTGCAAGAATTTACTACGGAATGTCGCTAAGGATTGAAGAAAGAGCAAATCAATGGAAAAATGTGAATTTTTATTGGAAGAGCTTTCTCTTTTATGATAAAATAGGAGAGTAGAAAGTAAAGAGGAGAAATAAAATGGAATCACATTTAGTACGGATTATTAACCGTTTGGAGACGATGACAAAAGACGGTGGAAACTTGAAACGTAATTTTGAACGTGACGGTGTTGTTGTCGCTGAAGTAGCCTACAACTACAATGAAGAAGAAGGTTCAACCTTTACACTTCGTGATGTTGAAGCGCGTGAAACCTATACATTTGATAGCATTGATTTAATTGCAATGGAAATTTATGAATTGCTTTACTAAGCAGCTGTGTGGATGAGTTTGGGGTGGTCTCAAGCTCATTTTTTGTCCATCTGGCTATAGTTTTCGTCTATAGGAAATTCTAATTAGGAACAGTTAGGTTTGAGAGTTGAAATCTGCTATAATAGAGAGGACTATTTTCATTACTTGACTAGAAAGAGAATTGATATGACGACACTCATTGATGGGAAGGCGCTCGCTACAAAATTACAGGGTGAGATTGCGAAGAAAACAGCACGATTAAAAGAAGAGACAGGAGTTGTGCCTGGCCTTGTTGTCATCGTGGTAGGAGATAATCCAGCTAGCAAAATCTATGTAAGAAATAAAGAGCGTTCTGCTATTGCGGCAGGCTTTTGGAGTGAAGTGAGACGACTTCCTGAAAGTATCAGCCAAGCTGAATTATTAGAAGTGATCGAACACTACAATCAAGATCCCCTTTGGCATGGGATTTTGGTACAGTTGCCACTGCCTAAGCATATCGATGCGGATGCAGTCCTTTTAGCCATTGATCCGACAAAAGATGTGGATGGCTTTCATCCATTGAATATGGGACGCTTGTGGGCTGGAAATCCTCTCATGGTGCCTTCAACTCCCGCTGGGATCATGGAGATGTTCAAAGAGTACGGGATTGATCTAGAAGGGAAGCGAGCAGTCGTGATTGGTCGTTCCAATATCGTTGGAAAACCAATGGCGCAGTTGCTCCTTGCTAAAAATGCGACGGTAACCTTGACCCATTCCCGGACCCATCATCTGCCTAAAATTGCTAGAAGAGCAGATATCTTGGTTGTTGCGATCGGTCGTGCGAAATTTGTAACAGCAGACTTCGTGAAAGAAGGCGCCGTCGTTATTGACGTCGGAATGAATCGCGATGAGAATGGCAAATTGTGTGGGGATGTCGATTTTGACTCTGTTGCACCTTTGGCCAGTCATATTACCCCTGTACCAGGAGGGGTTGGGCCTATGACCGTCACCATGCTGATGGAGCAGACCTACGAAGCAGCTGTTCGTGCCTTAAAAAAATGAAAGTGTGAACAAGATGAAGTTTGTATTTGATTTAGATGGAACCCTGTCATTCGATGGTGTCACAATCGATGATGAAATCAAACAGGTCTTATTGAGAGCAGAAGAATTTGGCCATGAAGTTGCCTTTGCTTCTGCACGTTCTTACCGGGACTGCTTGGGTCTTTTAGGGGACCCATTGAGTCAGCAACTCGTGATTGGCTTAAATGGTGGATTGGCCTATCGCCAGGGGCAATTGGTATATGAGGAACAATTGGACAAGGACGTGTATCGGGAAATTCTTGGCTTTTGTCGCCATTACAATCTACCATTTTTTGTGGATGATACCTTTGATTATAGTGGACAGATTTTGGAAAAGATTCCTTTTGTTGCTAATGTAGATCCCCTCAAGAAAGCCCAGTATCGTTCATTAGAGGAGCTGACAGATCCGATTAAGGTCGTGATCTATATGGGTGGCCATGAGGAGCTCGTGGATGAGATCATCGAGCGGATCGAAAAGACAGATAAGGCCCATATCCGCTATCATGCGCATGAAAAATGCATCTATCTCAATCCAGCAGACACGCATAAACCGACAACAGTAGAAGAACTCTGTGGAGAGAATTTCGTGGCTTTTGGCAATGATCAAAATGATATCGAGCTCTTTGAAAAAGCTCTTTATGCAGTTCAGATTGGTGATTTTCCAGCCCTTCAGCCTTATGCGGATGATCAATTGGTAGCCAAACAAAATCAACCACAAGCTGTTGCTGCTAAGATCTTGCAAGTCTTTGCAGAATTCAGAGGAAAATAAAAGAAGGAGGGGGAGTCGTGGCTTCTCCTTTTTCGCTAGAAATGAGGAAGGTATGAAAAGAGTTCAGAAAGAAGAGATCCAGCGCGTCATTGTAAAGCGCCCAATGACGTCATATAAGGGAGATTTTGGTCGTCTGCTCCTGATTGGAGGAACCTATCCCTATGGGGGAGCCATCATTATGGCAGCGATCGCAGCGGTTCATAGTGGAGCGGGGTTAGTCACTGTCGCAACAGATCCTGACAATCTGACGGCCCTTCATAGCCATCTTCCTGAAGCCATGGGCTTTGATCTAGCGGATCATGAACTCATTTGTGAGCAAGTGCAAAAAGCTAGCGTGATTTTAGTAGGGCCGGGCTTAAAGGAATCTAATGAAAACCAAGGAGTCTTACAAATGATTTTTGAGCAGGTCTCTAGGCATCAGGTTCTGATTTTAGATGGAGGAGCTATCAGTCTTTTTACAGCCTCTCAGTTTGACCTGCCAGAAGCTCAGTTGGTCTTTACCCCTCATCAAAAAGAATGGGAAAAACTGTCAGGGATTGATCTTGCAAGCCAGACTGAAGACAAGAGTCGAAGAGCAGTACAGAACTTTCCTCAAGGGACTGTCATTGTAGAAAAAGGGCCTCACACCCGCATTTGGACAAGTGGGCAAGAAGAGGGCTATCAGCTAGATGTTGGTGGTCCCTATCAGGCAACAGGGGGGATGGGGGATACCTTGGCAGGGATGATCGCAGGGTTTGCGGGTCAATTTCCACAGGTCAGTCTCTATGAGCGCGTGGTGGTTGCGACCTATCTACATTCAGCCATTGCAGAAGACTTGAGCAAGGAGGCCTATGTGGTTCTACCGACGACCATCAGCCAAGAAATCCCCAAATGGATGAAGAAGTGGAGTGACAATTCAAACGAAAATGTTGAAAATGAAACGTTTTCATGATAGTATGGATGAAAGGAGGTGAGAAAATGAATGAGCAAAAAAAATCGATTACGATGAAAGATGTTGCAGCAGAAGCTGGGGTTAGTGTTGGGACCGTTTCTCGTGTCATCAATAACGAAAAAGGCATTAAAGAGGTGACATTAAAAAAAGTTCAACAAGCGATTGAAAAACTTTCTTATGTGCCAGATGAATATGCGAGAGGATTAAAAACGAATCGTAGTAATATTATCGCTTTACTCATTCCAACCATTTGGCATCCATTCTTTTCTGAGTTTGCTTATCATGTTGAAAAGGAATTATTGAAAAATCAATGTAAATTATTGATTTGTAATGCAGATAAAGATGCTCAAAACGAGATAGAGTACATAAAATTACTTGAAAAAAATAAGGTAGATGGGATCATTGGGATCACCTATTCAGATATCGATAAGTATATCTCCTCTAATTTACCTTTTGTTAGTATTGACCGTCATTTTTCTGAAAATGTCTATTACGTAACCTCTGAAAATTATCATGGTGGTCAACTGGCTTGCCGAGAGTTAGTCAAACGAGGTTGCCAAAATTTAGCATACATTAGTGGTGTGAACAAACATTTGAATGAAACAACGAAACGTGGAAGGGGGTTTAAAGATGAAGCTAAACAGCAAAATACAAAACTCTGTAGTCTTGAAATGCCAGAACCATTAGATCAAGCAGAAAGACAAATTAAGTCTTTTTTCGAAGCTCATCCTCAGATTGATGGGATTTTTACAGTAAATGATTTTATGGCTCTACGTGTTATAAAGGTTTTGACTGAGATGGGAAAAACTCCCCTAGAAGACTATCAAATTATTGGTTTTGATGGATTAAGACCGGCTTTTGATCAACCGTACTTACTTTCGACCATTGTTCAAGAAATAGCTCAGATGGCCCAAGCGGCAGTAGAATTATTACTCAAATTGATTCGACAAGAAAAAATAGAAAAGAATGTGATTAGTTTACCCGTACATTTCTTTGAAGGGGACACTACAAAAAAATTATAAAAAGTGCTTGACAAATTATGAAAGCGCTGTTATAATTTAGCTATAAAATGAAACGTTTCAAAAAACTCAACTATTTTAGCTTGAGTTAAAAATATAACCAAAAATGAAACGTTTCAAAAAGGAGGACGCTATGCGTAAAGGTATTAAGTTATCTGTAGTTGCAGCACTATCATTAGGATTGCTTGCAGGATGTGGTGGGGGATCAAAATCCAAAACTGCAAGTTCTTCAAATGAGATTAAAGTCTGGGTTCAGTTCTCAGATGAAACAGCTGAGGGAAAAGCTTGGCAACAAGTTGTTGATAATTTCAACAAATCAAAGAAAACGAAATATAAGGTTGTGACAGAATTTATTCCACGTAGCGGTAGTGGTGGTGGATATGAAGATAAGGTTAACGCCGCTGTTACGACAAATAGTTTACCAGATGTCATTACACTAGATGGTCCTAATACTGCAGCCTATGCAAAATCAAAAGTGATTGCTCCTTTGGATGATTATCTAAAAGACGATAATATGGATGATGTACTGGACAGTATTAAACAACAGGGAACTTATGATGGTAAATTTTATGCATTTGGTTATTCAGAATCCAATGTAGGTGTTTACTATAATAAGAAAATGTTTAAAGAAGCTGGGATTGATGAAGCTAGTTTACCAACCCTAGAAAAACCATGGACTTGGTCTGAGTTTAATGCCATTGCTAAGAAATTAAAAGATCATTTTAACAAACCAGCGATTGATTTCCGTTTGAATTCAAACGATGAGATGTTGCCATATGCTTACATGCCTCTTATTTGGTCAAATGGTGGATCTGTTGTGAATTCTAAAGGAACAAAAGCGGAAGGCTACTTCAATAGCAAGGAAAGTGTTGAAGCTGTTCAATTTATTCAAGATCTTGTGAAGGATGGATATACGACAGTTAGTCCTGTTGAAAAAGGTTTTGAAACCGGTGAATATCCTATGGTTCTGAGCGGTTCTTGGACGATTGCAGACCTACAAACAAATTACAAAGATATTGATTTTGGTATTCTTCCTTATCCAGTTTCAGATAAAACGAAGAAATTGGTATCACCTTCAGGTAGTTGGCAATTAGCCGTTACAACAAAATCTGATAAAAAAGAAGCAGCCGCTGAATTTGTTAAGTTTGCTACAAATACTGAATCTAGTGAAATTCTAAGCTTAGGTAACAGTGTTCTTCCAATCAGAAAATCAACAATTAAAAATATTAAGGACAAAGTATCTGAGCCAATGCGTTTCTTGATGGAACAAAATGCTAAAACAGCTCATGCTCGTCCAGTTGTAGTAGCTTATCCACAAGTTTCACGTGCTTTCCAACAAGCAATGCAAGATATCAGCTATTATAAAGATAATCCAGATGTACAAAAAGTATTAGATGCTCGTGCGAAAGAAATGCAAACAGCAATCGACCAATCTTTAAATAAATAGTTGACATTCAAAAAGGTGGAAGGTAAGTTATGGAATGTACCTTCCACCTTATTTTATTTAATGGTTTCATCTTAGGAGACGAATAATGAGCGAAAAAAATAAAGTCGAAACAAAAAAGAAAGAACACCTAAAAGAAAATATTATGGGCTATAGCTTTTTAGCTCCAGCTTTAATATTACTTTTTATCTTTTTAGTGATACCTGTTGGTATGGTTATCTATTATGCCTTTACAGATTATTATCTATTAACGCCTGAGGATAGAAAATTTGTAGGACTACAAAATTTCATGCGTTTAGCAAAAGATCCAATTTTTATAAAAAGCTTTTTGAATACCTTGAAATTTGTGGTTTGGATTATTCCAGTGCAACTTGGAGCAGCACTCGGTATGGCCTTAATCGTAAATAAGAAACGTAAAGGAAATATGTTCTTTAAGGTAGCATTTTTTGCTCCTGTTGTGATGTCTCTTGTCGTTATCTCTATCCTCTGGCTATACTTGTTAAATCCAAATAATGGTTTGCTCAATGCCCTACTGAATAAAATTGGTATTTCTTCACAACCATTCTTGACAAGTCCAAAACAGGCTATGTATGCAATTGTATTTGTTTCTGCATGGCAAGGTGCAGGTTATCAAATGTTGTTATTCCTTGGAGGAATGCAAAATATTCCACAAGATATTTATGAGGCGGCAGAGTTGGATGGATTTTCAAAATGGGCTCAATTTAGATATATCACGATGCCTTTATTGAAACCAACTGCCTTATTTGTACTCTTGACGACATTGATTTCAGCATTTAAATTGATTGTGCAACCAATGGTCATGACTCAAGGCGGTCCATTGAACTCAACAATCACTATGGTATATTATATTTATCAACAAGGTTTCACTGACCGTCTTGTTGGTTACTCAAGTTCGATTGCCTTAGTATTTACAACATTGATTGGTATGATTAGTCTTGTACAACGGCGAGTTTTGAAGGAGGATGATTAGGATGAAACGTTTAAAACCGACTACTATTTTAGAATATGTTTTATTAATTCTATTAGCAGGCCTCTTTCTATTTCCTATGATCTGGATGGTGGTTTCAGCAATGAAGCCAGAAGCAGATGTGTATAAGAATTTAACAAGTTGGAAAGCTTTCTTACCTAGTTTTAATCCAGCTGATTGGTTTAAACCCTACCAAGAGGTTCTTGCCCGTTTTAGTATTCTGACATACTTAGGGAACAGTATTTTTTATGCAGGAACATTTGCACTTGGGTCTATTATAGTAAATGCCTTAGCGGGATTTGCATTTGCAAAAATTAATTTTACAGGTAAAAAAATTCTGTTTGGCTTTTTATTGGCATTGTTAATCATTCCGATGGAAACAGTGTTGATTCCTCAATTTACAATTATTAATTCACTTGGCTTAGTCAATAATCGTTTAGCGGTTATTATACCTGGATTAGCTAGTGTCTTTAATATTTATCTTTTCCGAAACTTCTTTATTGCCATTCCAGAAGAAATTATCGAATCTGCAAAAATAGATGGTGCAAGTATCTTACGGATCTTTTTCAAGATTATGTTGCCTATGTCGAAACCGGCAGTTGCAACAGTTGGTGTTCTTTCCTTTATTTCTAGTTGGAATGATTATATCTGGCCGTTGATGGTTTTAACCGATTCGTCAAAATTTTCAATGCAGGTGGCGATTACAACCATTAATACAACTCAACCAGTTTATATCAATCAAGTAATGGCTGTTTTGACAATTTCTACGATTCCACTTATTCTAGTATATATCGTAGCACAAAAATATATTATTCAAGGTCTAGGTGGATCTGGTACAGGTATTAAGTAGGTGATCAGTATGAAGGGAAGCATTCGAAAAGCAAATCAGTATATCGATGAAAACAGGGAGAAGGTTGACCAGCAATATAGAGGAGCATTTCATTTGTTACCTCCTATCGGCTGGATGAACGATCCAAATGGCTTTGTTTATTTCCGTGGGGAATACCATTTGTTCTATCAATTCTATCCCTATGATAGTGTTTGGGGTCCCATGCATTGGGGGCATGCCAAATCAAAAGATCTTCTCCATTGGGAAGAACTGCCAGTAGCTTTAGCACCAAGTGAAAGCTATGATAAAGATGGTTGTTTCTCGGGTAGTGCTATTGTGAAAGATGACAAGCTCTATTTGCTGTATACGGGTCATGTAGACGATGAGAAAAAGCGCGAGGAGACTCAGTGTCTTGCAGTGTCGACAGACGGCATTACCTTTGAAAAGTTGCCTACTAATCCTGTGATCCATGCTCACCATATTGAGGGGATCGCAGATATTGCAGATTTTCGTGATCCTAAAGTATTTGAATACCAAGGAAGCTATTACGCTGTCGTTGCTTCTAAGACGCCAGATGACAGAGGTCAAATTCTCTTATTTGCATCAAGTAATCTAGTAGATTGGACCTTTATATCAGTTCTTTTAGAAGGTGAAAAAGGGCAAGGGATTATGTGGGAGTGTCCCGATTTCTTCCCTTTAGATGGTAAATGGGTCTTGATCCTGTCTCCCATTGAAATGGAAAGGCAGCAAGAAAAATACTGGAACTTAAATTCGACGGTTGCCTTTATCGGTGACATGAATTGGGAAACAGGGCGCTTTCGTGTTGATTCCTATGATGAAATGGATGGTGGTTTGGATTTCTATGCCCCTCAAACTTGTCAAGGACCAAATGGCGAACGATACATGGTTGCCTGGATGCAAATGTGGCACCGGTCTATCCCCAGTCATGATTTAGCTCATGGGTGGGCAGGTAGTATGACTCTTCCAAGAAAATTGTCCTTGAAAGACGGACGATTGGTTCAGGAGTTACCTGAGTCAGTGAAAGAACACTTTCTTGTAGAGCATGCGTCAGAAACCGTTGTTAAGGGCAATCAGATCACGATCCCAGCGAGAGGGAAACAAACCTTGTTTGAGCTAGATGCCAAACCGGGTCGCTCCTTTATCCTTGGATATGGTGATGAAACTGATCCTGATAGTGTCTTGCAATTGGTTTACGACGCCTCTCAAAAACGCTTTAGCTTAAGTCGAGACCAATTTGGACACCTCATTTCTGGAAAAGAAAATCCAGCATTTCAATCGAGATGGATTCAGTTGGATCCTGAAAAAGAACTTCATTTTTCAATTCTCCGAGATACCAACTCAATTGAAGTATTCGTGGATGGTAAAACTCTCTCGATGACCTTTTATGAAACGACTGAGAATCCTGTCTATACCATCACGGCAGATGAAGGGGTCGAATTGGTCGTAAAAACCTATCAAAAATAGAAAATCAATAGCCTCCTAAAGAATAAAAAGACAAGTCTTGTGACTTGTCTTTTTATTCTTTAAGAGAGGACAGAAGCGAGGAGTCCTCCGAGAATGAGGATGATAGCCCCGCTCAGTCGGTTGGCCATTTGGGCGAAGGCGATCATTTCCATGCGATCGGATGCGGAGAGAACAGCGATATTTCCGGTTCCTCCCATCGAGTTATTGATCATACCAGATCCGATAGCAGTCTCGACTGGATACAATCCAACCAGTTTTCCGATCACAGCAGAAGCAAGCCCCATAGCTAGAACAGATGTCAAGCTTAGGAGAATGAATTGCCAGGTCATCGCCTTAGCGAGAGTTGAAAGATCAATCAAGGAAAGTCCGATCCCAGCTAAGACTGCATGGGTAAGGTTGGTCATAATGACTTGGTTGAACATAACCACACAGTTTTCCAAAGGTTTTGGGACAGCATTGAAAGCTTTCAGGATAAAGACGATGATAATCATGAAGGCATAACTGTGGATTTTTGGAACAAAGGCATTGCAGATGACCCCGAGAAGAAAAATACTAAAGGCAAACATCATTCCAACTCCGATTTGGGTCGGATCAAGTGTGAGTTTTTCTTTCTTCAATTCATCTTTATTGACAGGAATCAAGACGCCGTGACCATTGTAAGGACTGTCTGCAAAGACTTTGACGATTAAAACAGCACCAATGATGGCAAGGATATTACCAAGTGTGGTAGCGGGTGCCAATTGAGAGAAGATGGCTGCTTGGCTTCCATGGAGATTAGCAGCGTAGATCTTTGAAAGAGGCAGGATTCCAGCTCCCATTCCTCCGACCATTTGTGGGAAGGAAACATAGAGAATCGAATGTCCAAATCCTTGTCCCAAAAGGCTTCCAACGATCCCAACAGAGAGAGCCCCAATGACCATGGTGACCAAGGAAACAGGAATAAAGCGAGCAGAAGCTTTTACCAAGAGATTGCGATTCATCCCTAGAATAGCCCCACAAATCAAGGCTGCGATATAAAAATCCAGAAAGCCAAAGGAATCTCCCAAAAAGCCCTTGGTAGCTGTGATGATGTTTGCCGGAATAACATGGAAGGTCGCTAGAAGAGTAGCTCCTAGTAAGGTGAAGACGGATCCTCCACCTAGGTAAGAATTCATAATTGGCAGTTTCTCACCGATAAAGTAGAGAAGATGCCCCATGACGACCAAAAGGAGGGTTAGTCCAAGCATATTGAGTGGGAGTTTCCACATAGCAATCGTCACCGAAAGAACGATGACGATGAATGCATATAGAGGAAGACTGACACCGGAAATTTTGATTTCATTCAATTTTTTCATGGTTGTTCAGTCAGCTCCTTATTAGTATTTAGGATACCATTTAAGGTCACGTACAGCTTTGGCCATATCTGTTTCTTTAGCTTGTGCAAGCCCTTGTTCTTGAGCTTTCTTGGCAACAGCTTCTGCTACCTTGATAGACACGTCAGCTACATATTGGAATGGTGGAAGGACTGGAGCACCTGGTTGACCTGGATTGACGATGCCTGACAATGAGTGAGCAGCTGCCCCGATCATTTCATCTGTCAACAATTTGGCTTCAGAGGCCAACATACCAAGACCAAGCCCTGGGTAGATCAAAGCGTTATTGGCTTGACCGATTTCGTAGTCCACACCTTTGTAGCTGATGGTTCCTGAAGGGACACCGGTAGCGACAAAGGCTTTACCGTCTGACCATTCAATGACTTGTTGGGCTGTTGCTTCCAATTTCTTGGTTGGGTTAGAAATTGGGAAGATCACTGGGCGTTCAGTGTTTTCACACATGGCTTCAACCACTTCTTTAGTGAAGGCACCTGGGTTTGTAGAAGTTCCGACCAAGATGGTTGGTTTCACTGTTTTGATCACTTCAAGAAGATTGGTCATATCGCCTTTACCTTCGAAGTCAGCACGTTTTTTAGCAAATGGTTTTTGAGCTGGCGTCAAATCTTCCATATCGTCAAACAAAAGACCTTGTTTATCGATCATGAAGAAACGTTTGTAAGCTTCTTCTGGAGAAAGTCCTTCGGCAACCATTTCAGCGTGAACACGGTCTGCGATACCAGCACCAGCAGAACCACCACCATAGCAAAGGTAAACTTGGTCTGTTAATTTTTCACCAGTGATATCCATCGCTCCAAAGATACCACCCAAGACAACGATCCCAGTTCCTTGAATATCATCGTTGAAAGTTGGGATTTCTTTCTTGTAACGGTTCAAGATATCAGCCGCATTTGAACGACCGAAGTCTTCCCAGTGAAGGTACAATTTAGGGAAAAGTTTTCCAGCTGTTTGAACAAATTGATCGATAAAGGCATCGTATTTTTCACCACGGACACGTTCATGACGGTTTCCGAGATACATTGGATTATTCAACAATTCTTCACGGTTGGTACCAGCATCGATGACAAGAGGCATAACGCAAGCTGGATCAATTCCGGCTGCTGCAGTGTAGACCATGAGTTTTCCAACAGAGATGTCAACCCCTTGGACACCCCAGTCACCGATACCAAGGATTCCTTCTGCGTCAGTTGCAACAATCAAGCGGATATCGCGATCGCCAGCCGCATTTTTCAATGTTTCTTCGATATTTTCTGGGTGGTTAATATCAAGGTAAGCGGCATATTGTGGGTCTACAAAGAGTTCAGAATATTGTTCAATGGTGTCTGCGATCACTGGATCATAGACGATTGGGTTGAACTCAACGATGTGTTGGTTAAAGAGGTAGTAGAAAAGAGTACGGTTTGTATTGAAAATTTCCATCAAGAAAAGACGTTTTTCAAGGTCTGATAGTTTGCGCAAGAAATGTTGGTAAGCTTGTTCAGCTTGTTCTTCGATGGTTTGAACATATGGAGGAAGAAGACCAATCAGGCCAAGTTCTTTACGTTCTTCCATTGTGAAAGCAGTTCCTTTATTTAAGAAAGGATTGTTTAAAATTTCATGTGATTTCATTGCGAAATACTCCTCATAAATAATTTATCTGTAAGATTTTTTCTCACGCAAGCCATTATAGTCTTCGGTAATTCTTATAGTCAACTTCCCTTGTCCTTATAAAAAAATTTTATAAGTAAGAGTTTTGTGTTAGAATGAAGGAAATGGAAATTGTAGAAATAGAGGGATAGAGATGAATATTCGAGACTTGGAATATTTTTATCAACTGTCAAAACTAAAGTCTTATACTGATGTGGCGCATTATTTTCAAGTGAGTCAACCGACTGTGACCTATGCCATCAAGCGTTTAGAGGATCACTATGCTTGCCAGTTGGTAGAAAAATCGTCTTCTAATCGTGTCTTGCACCTAACTCAGCCGGGGAAGGTTTTAGCCAATCATGCGCGAGAAGTTTTAATCGAAATCGAAAAGACAGAAAAAGCTGTTGAACGCAGTAAAAAGAATCTGTTGCGCATTGGACTACCGCCATTGATCACTAGCGATATCATGAAAAAATTTGGGACACATGATGAAGAGCTTGAGATTTTTCGTCAATCGCAATTGGTGCAATTAGGTTCCAGGGATTTGATGCGATTGTTGGTGCGTGGTGATTTAGATTTTAGTCTATTGGGAAGCTTAGAGCCTATCTCGCACGCGCATTTGACCAGTCAGCTCTTGTATAAAAAAGAATTTTTTGTGATTGTTTCAAAGGATCATCCACTAGCAGATCGCAAGGAAATTTCTTTTAAAGAGGTGTTAGAGGAGACCTTCATTCTGTTAGATGAGCATCATGTCCACATGACGGCTTTTAAACGCTTGAATGCTCGCTTTGATGATTTGGCCCAGTCTACTGTTGTCTTAACCGATTCCAACTTGGTCTTGAGTTTCATCGAAGAAAATTTGGGAATTGGTCTCATGACCGATCTGACTCTCTTTCCAGAATATCCAAATCTTGTCAAAATTCCGCTGGTTGAAGAGGAAAAAACAGTCTTCTATATTAGTTATGCCTATCCAAATGAAGGGGAACCCCAAGCGCTTCTTAGCTCCTTTATTGAACGGTTAGAGAAGTGTGAAAAATAAGGAAGCTGGTGTTAAACAGACAAATAGAAAGTTTCTTGAATAAAATGAGACTTGTAGAGAAAGGAAATTCATGATTTCGCTTTGTCTGCCAGCCTTTTTTGGTGTTTTTTGGTATAATTAAACTTGATCATATTCTGCAGAAAGGAGTTCCTATGTCCAACTATTTATCCGTATCAAGTTTGACCAAATATTTGAAATTAAAATTTGATAAGGATCCCTATTTGGAAAGGGTTTATCTGACAGGGCAGGTCTCCAATTTCCGAAAACGTCCCAACCACCAATATTTTTCATTAAAAGATGAAAAAGCGGTCATTCAGGCAACGGTCTGGGCTGGGGTTTATCGAAGCTTTGGTTTTGAGCTAGAAGAAGGCATGAAGATCAATGTCATCGGTCGCATTCAGCTCTATGAGCCAAGTGGGAGTTATTCCATTGTCATTGAAAAGGCTGAGCCAGATGGAGTAGGGGCCTTGGCCATCCAATTTGAGCAACTCAAGAAAAAGTTGACCGAAGAAGGGCTCTTTCAGGATCGGTGGAAGCAAGCTCTGCCACAATTTCCAAGAAAGATCGGGGTCATCACCAGTCAAAGTGGGGCCGTGATTCGCGATATTATCACAACGGTGAGCCGACGCTTTCCTGGTGTAGAGATTGTGCTCTACCCGACCAAGGTTCAGGGTGAAGGAGCTTCTAGTGAGGTGGTTGCTAATATTCAAAGGGCCAACCAACGGGATGATTTGGATGTTTTGATTATCGGTCGTGGGGGTGGTTCGATTGAAGATCTCTGGGCCTTTAATGAAGAAGCAGTGGTGCGAGCCATCTTTGAATCGCGGATTCCGATTATCTCCAGTGTTGGACATGAGACAGATACGACTCTGGCCGATTTTGTAGCAGACCGACGAGCCGCTACTCCGACAGCCGCTGCTGAATTGGCCACTCCAGTAACCAAATTGGATCTCTTGTCCCATTTACAAAAGCAGGAAAATCGCATGGCAACAGCCATGTCCAATCGCTTGGCCTATAATCGTGAACGCTTGGCCAAATTAAGTCAATCGGTTATTTTTAGACAGCCTGAAAGACTCTATGATGGCTACCTGCAAAAGATTGACCAGTTGCAATTGCGCTTGAAACAAGGAATGCGCGATGCGTATGGACAAGGGGCCAATCAGCTGCAAGGTCTGCGTCATCGCTTAGAAGCCATGTCTCCTTTGCATCGCATCGAGCGCTACCAGGACCGCCTGCTCCAAGATAAGAGAATCTTAACCAACCGAATGGAACAAGTCCTAAAAGAGCAAAAGATCAAAGTGCAAGGCTTATCAGAAGCCCTCTTGATGCTCGATACCAGTAGGATTATTGCGCGTGGCTATGCCATGGTTAAGCAAGACGATCAGGTTCTAGACTCGGTTGCGAAAGTAAAAGAAGGGGACCCGCTGTCACTCATCATGAGAGATGGCCAGTTAGAAGTAGAGGTAAAACGTGTCGAAAGAAAAGAAATTTGAAGAAAACTTAGCAGATTTGGAAGCCATTGTCCAAAAATTGGAAAGTGGGGACGTGGCTCTTGAAGAAGCTATTACAGAATTCCAAAAAGGAATGAAATTGTCAAAAGAATTGCAAGATACCTTGGATCAAGCAGAGAAAACCTTGGTCAAGGTCATGCAAGCAGATGGTACTGAAGCGGATCTAGCATGAGACAAGAAGAAAAACGAAATAGAGTAGAGCAAGCAGTTCGCTCTTTTTATGAGGCGAAAGCCGTCGCCCCCCATTTAGTGGAGTCGGTCCTGTATTCGATCCAGGCAGGCGGAAAACGCCTGCGCCCATTGCTCCTTCTAGAATTATTAGAGGCCTTTGGACAGGAATTGACGGAGGCTCACTTTCAAGTGGCAGGAGCTTTAGAGATGATCCATACAGGAAGCCTTATTCACGATGATCTGCCTGCCATGGACAATGATGATTACCGTCGGGGGCAATTGACCAATCATAAGAAATTCGGAGAAGACCTGGCGATTTTAGCAGGGGATGCGCTTTTTCTCGATCCATTTGGGATGATTGCTGCGAGTGCCCTTCCCGATGCGGTCAAGGTCTCTTTGATTCTTGAATTGTCAGATGCTTCTGGTAGTCGTGGAATGGTAGCTGGCCAAGTCCTTGATATGGAAGGAGAGCACAAACAGCTCACGCTAGCAGAATTGCAAACCATCCATGCCAATAAGACAGGACGCCTCCTTGCCTATCCTTTCATCGCAGCTGGTTTGATTTTAGAGTTGCAAGCAGACATTGCTCAGCTCTTAGAAAAAATCGGGAAAAAATTAGGCCTGGCTTTTCAAGTGAGGGATGATATTTTGGATTTGGTCGCTGATTTTGAAGCTTTGGGGAAGACTCCTCAAAAGGACTTAGTAGCAGAAAAATCGACCTATCCAGCCCTGTTGGGATTGGAAGAATCAAAAGCTTTGCTGACAAGTGAATTAGACGCTTGCGAGGACTTGTTGGATCAGATTACAGCTGCTTGCGACTTTGATCCGCGAGCGATCAAGAAATTAATAGAAGGATTACGAATAGATGGCTAAGGAAAGAGTGGATGTATTAGCCTATAAACAAGGCCTATTTGATACCCGCGAACAAGCCAAAAGAGGGGTGATGGCAGGTCTTGTCGTTGCCGTTATCAATGGTGAGCGCTTCGATAAACCGGGTGAAAAAATTGATGAAGCAACCGAGTTGAAATTAAAGGGCGAAAAGCTCAAATATGTCAGCCGGGGCGGTCTTAAATTAGAAAAAGCCCTGAACCAATTCGGTTTATCTGTAGAGGGTAAAATTGCGATTGATATTGGAGCTTCTACAGGTGGCTTTACAGATGTCATGCTGCAAAATGGAGCCAGCCAGGTCTTTTCGGTGGATGTCGGGACCAATCAGTTGGCCTGGAAATTGCGCAATGATCCTCGGGTGGTCTCGATGGAGCAGTTCAATTTCCGATATGCCGAGCCAGATGATTTTGAAGCGATACCGAGCTTTGCCAGTATCGATGTCAGCTTTATTTCCTTGGACTTGATTCTGCCAGCCCTTCACCGGATTTTGGCAGATAATGGACAAGTCGTGGCCTTGGTCAAACCTCAGTTTGAGGCAGGACGCGAACAGATCGGGAAAAATGGGATCATTAAGGATCCTAAGATTCATTTAGCCGTTCTTGAAAAGGTCGCTGCATTTGCAGGGACACATGGCTTTGCGGTAATGGGAGTGGATTATTCCCCTATCCAAGGAGGCCATGGCAACATCGAATTTTTGATGTATCTAGAAAAAAAAGAAGAGAAAACAAAGCCAACTACAGAGCAGCTGGAGGCTGTTGTGGAGCTGGCACACAAGGAATTTAAACATGAAGAGTAAGAATATCAGATTAGAAAAAATTCGCCGCTTCATTCGCGATCATGAAGTGGGGACGCAAGAAGAGATCGTCGAACATTTGAAAGAAGAAGGCATCTCAGCAACCCAAGCGACAGTATCACGGGATATCAAAGAATTGGGCATCGTAAAACGCCCTCTGAAAGACATGACCTATGTCTATGAATTGCCACGTAAGCACCATCAAGGGATCGGGATGATTGAAAGCAATATCTTGTCTCATCGTCGCATGGGAGAATATGTCAATTTCACCATGGTTCCAGGGACAGCGCCTTTAGTCAAACGTCGCTTGCGGGAGATTTATAAGGAGCATATCTTTAGTATTGTCGCAGATGATGATACAATCTTGTTGATTGCTTATTCCGCACCAGAAGCTGAGAATATCCTTAAATCAATCTTTGGGTGGTAAGAGCCTATGCTATTAGAAATTTCGATTAAGAACTTTGCCATTATCGAAGAGATTTCCTTAAATTTTGAAAAGGGAATGACGGTACTGACAGGGGAAACAGGTGCAGGGAAATCCATCATTATCGATGCTATGAACATGATGCTGGGAAGCCGTGCAACGACGGATGTCATTCGACATGGAGCCCCTAAAGCGGAAATCGAAGGGCTCTTTACCGTTGAGAGCAATCGCCACTTGACGGCTCTCTTTGAAGAACAAGGACTAGAGTGGACCGATGAATTGATCATCCGCCGAGAGATTCTGCAAAATGGACGAAGTGTCAGCCGGATCAATGGTCAAATGGTGAATTTATCTGTCTTAAAGGCAGTCGGTCAACATTTGGTGGACATCCATGGCCAGCATGATCAGGAAGAACTCATGCGGCCCCAATTGCATATCGCTATGCTGGATGAATTTGGGGATGCAGCCTTTTTCCAAACCAAAGACGCTTATCGTCAGACCTTCGAAGACTACAAACGCCTGCGCAAACAAGTGGTGGAACTCCAGCGCAACCAGCAGGAAAACAAGGCTCGTATCGAGATGTTGGAGTTTCAAATTGCAGAGATTGAGGCAGCTGCCTTGGAAGTGGATGAGGACCTGCGTCTGGAGCAAGAACGCCAACGCCTGCTCAATCACAAGATGATTGCAGATACCCTAACCAATGCCTATACCATGCTGGATGCAGAAGAGTTTTCGAGCCTCTCCAATGTTCGCTCAGCCATGAATGATCTGGAAAGCATTGAAGAATATGATCCCAGCTACAAAGAGCTCTCAAGCCAGCTATCTGAAACCTTCTATGCCCTTGAGGATATTACCAAGCGCTTAGAAGATGTAGTAGATGGTCTGGAGTTTGATGGCAATCGCCTCATGCAGGTGGAATCACGTTTAGATTTGATCCACTCCATCACGCGCAAGTATGGTGGTCAAGTCAAGGACGTCTTGGAATACCTGGCGCAAATCACCAAAGAATATAGCCTCCTCACTGGAAGTGACCTCTCGTCTGAGGACTTGGAAAAAGAACTCAAACGTCTAGAAAAGAGTTTGGTCACCTTGGCTCAAGATTTGAGTGATCAGCGGCATACTCTGGCCCAAGCTTTAGAAAATGAAATCCAGCAAGAATTAGCGGACCTTTACATGGATAAGGCGCGCTTCCAAGTGCGCTTTAGCAAAGCTAAGTTTAATCGTGAAGGAAATGAAGCTGTTGAATTTTACATTTCGACCAACCCAGGTGAGGACTTTAAACCCCTTGTCAAGGTAGCATCCGGCGGAGAATTGTCACGCTTGATGTTGGCCATTAAGTCTGCTTTTTCTCGAAAAGAAGGAAAAACCAGTATTGTCTTTGACGAGGTGGATACAGGGGTCTCTGGACGCGTGGCTCAAGCCATCGCAGCGAAAATTCATAAGATTGGTCAAAATGGCCAAGTGCTTGCCATTTCTCACCTGCCTCAAGTCATCGCTGCAGCAGATTATCAATTCTATATTGAGAAAATCAGTGATGAACACTCAACTGTTTCTACTGTGCGTTTGCTCAATAGAGAAGAACGAATCGAAGAAATTGCCAAGATGCTGGCAGGAGAAGATCTAACGGAAGCTGCCCGTCAACAAGCAGAGCAGCTTCTCAAGCGTTAAGAGAAAGAAGGTTTGAAACAATGTCAACATACTTTGTAGTCGGAGATATTCACGGAAAAGCACAAATGCTAGAAGAGCTCATGACAGAGTGGGATGGAAAATCTCAATTGGTCTTTTTAGGAGATTTGATAGATCGAGGCGAAAACAGCAAACGATCGATTGAAATTGTAAAAGACTACGTAGACCATCACGGAGCTGTTTGCCTTTCCGGAAATCACGAGTACATGTTTTTAGCCTGGTTGGACAATCCAGAAGAGCGTTATGATCACTACCGAAGAAATGGTGGCGATACGACCATCAACTCTCTGTTAGGCCGGCCACTCGATGCTCCTGTAGATGGCATTGCGGATGCGCAAGCAGTAGAAAATGCCGTTCCTGACTTGGTGGCTTTCATCCGTAGTTTGCCTTTTGACTACGAGACAGAGACCTATTATTTTGTCCACGCTGGTGTGGATCTAACCCTTGAAAATTGGCGGGAAACCAGTGATTACCAAAAAGTCTGGATTCGAAAACCATTCCATGAAGCAGAGAATCATACAGGCAAATGGATCGTCTTTGGCCATACACCAGTCTATGGACTGCTCAATAAGCCAGTCGGTACTGAAAATCTTTGGATTTCAGATCAAAAAATGGGCGTCGATGGGGGCGCTGTCTATGGTGGAGTCCTTCATGGATTGCTCTTGGATGATCAAGGCATTGTCCAAGACCATGTCCTTCACAATACAGGTTTTTCTGCCGCAGACGATTGAGGAGGCAGGAATGGATATCTTTCACTGCAAAACCCTGTGTTTTTTGATATAATGAAAGCAGAACATTCTTAGGAAGAGTATAGAAATATATGGCAAATATTAAAATAGTTACAGACTCATCTATTACAATTGAGCCTGAAGTGGTTGAAGAATATGGCATTACCATTGTGCCACTTTCTGTTATGGTGGATGGAGTCCTTTATTCCGACAGTGAGTTGGGCGAAGGGGACTTCTTGCGCTTAATGCAGTCTAGCAAAAATCTTCCAAAGACCAGCCAACCACCCGTTGGAGTCTTTGCGGAGGTGTATGAAAAGTTAGCAGCAGACGGAGCTCATATCGTTTCAATTCATATGTCTCATGCCTTGTCAGGAACCGTAGAGGCGGCTCGTCAAGGGGCAACCTTGTCAGGAGCAGATGTTACTGTGATTGATAGTGGCTTTACAGACCAAGCCATGAAGTTCCAGGTGGTTGAGGCAGCCAAGTTGGCCAAAGACGGAGCTGATTTAGACACTGTCTTGGCTCGCATCGAAGAAGTCAAAGAAAAGACAGAGTTGTATATCGGTGTTTCTACCTTGGAAAATCTGGTTAAAGGTGGGCGCATTGGCCGTGTTACCGGACTTTTGAGCTCCCTTCTTAACATCCGTGTCGTGATGCAAATGAAGGACCATCAGTTGGAACCAATTGTCAAGGGCCGTGGAAACAAGACCTTTAAGAAGTGGTTGGATGAATTGGTAGAGAAACTTTCCCATAGTAAGGTGGCTGAGATCGGGATTTCTTACGCAGGGACACCAGAATGGGCCAATGAAATGAAGGCTCAGTTGCAATCTCTCGTTGAAAAAGCAATCCCTGTTCTCGAAACTGGATCGATTATTCAAACTCATACAGGTGAGAATGCATTTGCAGTTTTGGTGCGCTACGAATAAGCTGAATAAATGTTTGAAAAAACAGGTTTAGTACTTGACCTAAAGGCTTTTTTTAGATATTATAGTACTGTTAAGGCGTAAAGCCTAAAAAAATTTGGAGGATTTGTTAAATGGCTAACAAACAAGATTTGATCGCAAAAGTGGCAGAAGCTACAGAATTGACTAAAAAAGATTCAGCAGCAGCTGTTGACGCTGTATTCGCAGCAGTTTCAGAATACCTTTCAAAAGGTGAAAAAGTTCAATTGATCGGTTTCGGTAACTTCGAAGTTCGTGAACGTGCAGCTCGTAAAGGTCGCAACCCACAAACTGGTAAAGAAATCAAAATCGCAGCTTCTAAAGTTCCAGCATTCAAAGCTGGTAAAGCTCTTAAAGAAGCAGTTAAATAATTGCATTTTGAAAAGCCATCCTAGATTTCTAGGGTGGTTTTTTTGTTGGACAGCTCTATAGGATAAGGGTATAATAGGAAAAAAGAAAGAGAGAAAAGACCATGCGATTCATTTTAGGCCTCTTTGCCTTGTTGTTTATCCGACCTATTTTGTATCTATTGAAAGGGCTGTGGTTCGTACTGGAATTTTGCTTTATGATCCTCGTGGTCAAAATGATCCTAGGAACCGTGCGCTGGATGACCAGTTGGATCGGTTGAGAGTAGATGAATCTATTTCAGGCTCGTGAATCAATGCCCATTGGACATAACCTCGCTTTTCGGTTTTCAGGCTCGTGAATCAATGTCCCCTGGACATAACCTCGCTTTTCCGTTTTCAGGCTCGTGAAAAAAATGTCCCCCCGGACATTTTTTTTAATTAAAAGCATTCTAAATAGTGATTTATTTTGAAACATGCTATAATAAGGGTAACGAATCGATTAAATCATATTGGAAAGGGGGGATCATAGTGAACGCATTGCATCGTCATGAAGAAGAGCGCGTGGAAGAAGTTTTGCAAAGTTTGCGTGCCAAGGGCATTCGGATAACCGATACTCGCAGAGCAGTTCTTTCCTATTTAGTGGCGAGTCATGAACATCCAAGTGCTGAGAAGATCTATCGCGATTTATTGCCTCAGTTTCCAAGCATGAGTCTAGCAACTGTCTACAACAATATCAAGGTTTTTATTGATGAGGGGGTTGTCTCTGAGATCAAGGTTCGCAATGATACCACGACCTATTTTGATTTCATGGGGCATGACCATTTGAATGTGGTGTGTGAAAAATGTGGCCGTATCGCAGATGTGGACATTGAAGTCCCAGATCTTCGCGAAGAAGCAGCCAGTCAAAGTGGTTACCAGATCACCAAGACTCAGATGACCGTCTATGGCATTTGCCCCGACTGTCAGAAAAATTAATGTGAGAGAAACCAGAGCCCTAGGGCTCTTTTTTATATGTTGTAACGACACTAGAATAGCAAAAGAAAAATAGGGAAAATCATGATATAATATACTTTTGGAATCAAATAATAGGAGAACGAGATGAAAAAGCTGGAAAACTTTTCGTGGAAGATGTGGCATATTCTTTCCCTAGTTGCTGTGACCGTTCTAATGGTTGGCGGTATTTGGAGCTTCTTTTACCTAAAAGAAGCGGTACATGTTGTGAGTGATAGAGATTATGATTATGTTGGTAGAGGACAACGGTTATTGGAAAATCGAATCATTAGTGAAGAGGCCACCGGAATTCCAATATTGGCTTATAGTTTTAAGAAAGAAGATAGAAAAAACAACCCAGATATTTATGCTGTCGGATCCCAATATATAGCCCTTCAAGATTCTAAACTAATCAGTAATGAAGATAAGAAAAAAGATGTAAATGAATATTTTAGAATTCGGTATTATGAATTGGGCCAAGAGAAAGGAGAAGGTCATACCATTGATGTTTTAAAACTCGTTCAAAAAATGGGTTACGACTCGATTGAAGGAAACATGCGAAGTAGCATGTTTACAGATGGAAAAGATGAGTACGTAGCTTTCAATGTTACAAAATATAATCTCCTATTCGTGAATCTGAACAAGGGAGAAATAGCAAAGACAGATCCAAAAATGATTGTTGATTATGGTTACAGTGGATTTTATCAAATATTGCCTGCACCTAAATTTGAGACAAAAAAATACAGTCTGGATAGAAATAAAATAGATGTAGGAGGATGTTGGATAAATTATGAATATGATGATGAAGACGAAAAAGTAGAAACTTCCTCAAGTTCTACGGAGAGATTAGATCGCAATGGTGTGAAGGTGAAGGATAGTAAACTCTTAACCCAACTAAAAAAATATCGCCGTCTCCTGATTCTAAAAAATAACCTCACTATGGAGGAGGAAAAAACTATCATCAAGAGTTTGTTTCCTGATGCAGATCATTTTAGTTGGTCTATTAGTGCTCCTTATACAAAGAGTGGGCAGAAAGAAATCGTTCGGAATGCTGAAGAATTTAAAAAGGTTATAAAGGAGGAAAGAGTTGAAGAAGAGTTGGAACGTGAATTTGAAGAAACATTTCAAGAAGGGCCAGACGACGATTAGTGATCGGTCAAAAGCCTTTCTAGTGGTTGTTTGCTTCCTACTATTTCTAGGATTCTATTTTTATAGAAATTTGGAATCTAACCTAAAAGGTTTCTATGATAGTAGAAATTTCCGGGGAGATATACAGATTACAGGTTTCTCTTGGACTCGGCCCAATGCCGGTCCAGATGTAAATTTTATCTATTCTGAAACGGTTGAAGGGAAAAAGATTTCCATTCCCTTGAAAAAATCAGTCAGATTTAAACACTTGGTGATGCCGTATTCTAATAAGATTGATTTAGCTGAAAACCTAGGAATAGAAAATACCTATGATGATTTTGATAGAGCCTATTTGCCTATTATAGAGAAGGGATTTGAATTCAGTACTGAGCGAATCGAGCTTGAAGCAGAATTAGATAAAAAAATTAACGAGTATAGTGCTTTTAGCGGCTCTTGGATTGAAATAAGCTTATCCCCCGTTAAGAAACGAGGTAACAATTATTTCAGTTTGATGGAGCAATATGAGAATGGCATTCCTAATTCTAAGTTAAAAATTCTAGGGGGATGGTATGATGTCTCGTATAGTAGTTTTATCGAATCAGGAGACATCTATGTTAAAATTATCTCTCCTGAAAATATAAGTCGATTTAAAGAATCAGGGAATGATTTTAAATCAGTTTTGAAGGATTACTTGGCAATTAAGTCTCTACCAGATGGGTGGTATGGCCTGTTCGATGATGGGAAACAAGTATCTGAGACTGTTGAAATTCGGAATGGAAAGGTTAGGGGGTGAAAGTAGGCATGGTAAAAGGAAAAATAAAATTTAATCATCAGTTATTGCATCAGCTTGGCTTATTTACGGCCTATGTTTTAACCCTATTGATGTCACCGTTTTATACATATCAAAAAATAGGGGAAAATGATTCGACACAGTTTACGATTTTCCTAGGTGAACATTCTCTCTACAATGCCAAAGAGTTTGAAGGCCTTCTTAATTCCTATTTCACCATTTCACTAGTGATTCTTTTCGTATTACCAGTACTTGCTATTTTTGTAAAATATCTCCTAAATAAAATAGGCTATCCTTTGTTAGCTCACCTTCAATCACTGTTAATTTTTGTAGCCTGTAGCATTATCTTAATCTTCACCATGTTTTCTATGACTGTTCAAATAGACCTCCTTCGGTTGGAATGGGGATTTTATTTATGTCAAGCCATCTATTGGATTTTTATCCTCAGAGAGTGGTGGAATGTCAGCGGGATTGTTTATAGACGAAATCATCCTTCAGATGATGAAAGAGCAGAAGAGAAGGAGCAATCGGCAGAATAAACCTATTTCAACGTAAGAAGTAACATTCCCCAATTTCAAACCAGAGCCGTCAGGCTCTTTTTTGTGAGAAATTGCACTTTTCTATGGTCGCCACTAGATTTTTTACTGAAAATCTAGTAGAATAAAATAGATAAACGGGGGAAACCTCGGAGAATAAAAAGGAGATCCATCTAATGGTAAAATTGGTTTTTGCTCGCCACGGTGAGTCTGAATGGAACAAAGCTAACCTTTTCACTGGTTGGGCTGATGTTGATTTGTCTGAA
>JAGZZN010000082.1 GCA_018377375.1 Streptococcus parasanguinis | reverse complement strand
ATAAGACAAAGTAATACGGTTGTCTGTGTAGATTGGTGATTTGATTCCTGATGCCCATGTAAATGGTTCTTCAGGTTTAAGGTAAACAGCCTTGATATCAAGCAAGTCAGATGCGATTTGTGATGCTAATGTCATAATTATTATCCTCCGTAAAGCGTTTTCTACTCTTTATTATAACCTAATTCGGTCTATTTTCCTATGAAATAAGGTCTTTTTGAAAATTTATTGACCGATCCATTGAGCCTTGATGTCGTGATAAGCTGCTACTGGATCATCAGCTTGTGTAATTGGACGACCAACAACAATGTAATCTGAACCAATTTGACGCGCATCGGCAGGTGTCATGACACGTTTTTGGTCACCAACCGCTGCTCCTGCTGGGCGAATACCAGGTGTCAAACAAACGAAGTCTTCATTTGTTGCGTCTTTGATTTTTGCGACTTCGTGTGCTGAGCAAACAACACCGTCAAGGCCTGCTTCAGCAGTCTTCTTAGCATAATGAACCACTGATTCTTGAAGTGTAGTTTGGATATTTTGGAAATCATGCATCTGCTCTTCAGAGGTAGAGGTCAACTGAGTTACAGCAATCAAGATTGGACCATCACCCAAGCCTTCACGCGCAGCCTTCATCATTTCCACACCACCAGCCGCATGCACATTTGTCATATCAACACCAAGGTTAGACAAGACACGCATTGCAGATTTGACAGTATTTGGAATATCGTGAAGCTTAAGGTCAAGGAAAACACTATGGCCAAGATCTTTAACATAGCGAACAATCTCTGGACCAGCTGCATAGTAAAGTTCCATACCAATCTTCACATAGAGCTTTTCATCAGCAGGAAACTTAGCAAGGAAAGCCTTCACATCCTCAAAAGTCGGGAAATCAAGGGCAATAACAGGACGATTTTCTCTCATTTCTTATATCCTTTCACACAAAAAACCTCCGCCAGTCAGCGAAGGTTGCACGAAAATAGGGCAGACCCTACCCTTTAGTGATGCCGTAGCATCTCAGTACACCTTTCTCGCCTCTCTGGACTCGATTAAAGGTTCAGTTCAATTTGTTCCATTATAGCGCTTTTATATGGGAATGTCAAAGGGGGGATTTTGTTCTAAATACCTAATCTTAGACCTCTACTTCTATTGATTAATGTTATAGATTACATCCAGTTTTACATTGTAAAAATTTAATGTAAAATTTATTGCTTTTTATATTTTTACATTGTAAAATACTCTTGTAAAATAAGAAAGAGGTGTTAACATGCTTGAACAACTATTGAAAATGCATGCTGAAAAAATTCGAGTTAACAGTAACTCTGATGAATATCAGAAGGTAATGAAACAGATAGAAAATTATCAAGTCGAAAAGCACTTGCCATCGGCTACCATGCTTTATGATATACTAGATAAGCTAGCAGATCTTTCAGTAAGTGATAATATGACAGACGATGAAACTGACTATTTGGAATGGAAAGATAATATTCATATCGAAAAACTTGATTCGGGAGATTTTATAATTTATTACTTGGATCGTTTCTTTATTAGTATTTCAGAAGATAAGAGGAATAACATATGGGATATAATTAAAGAACGCTATGAGACTAAAAAGAAAATTAAACTTAAGAATGAGGTAATTGATACTTTTGTAGTTCAGTTACAAACAACACTTAAGGCTCCTATTGAAATTTTTTCTCCTGAAGAAGAAAAAATTGTCATTAGTTTCCTTGATTTTATAGAAAATCAAGGAAATATATTAAATCAAAACGACTCAGAAATTTATGATGCAATTCTAAAAAACGGTATAGATCTAGGGGTTTTACTAAAGCAATTAATTAAATCTTACCCAACAGGTGAACAAAATAAGGTTACTTTTCTAGGGGAAGGATTTGATGCTCAGAATCTATATGGCACGCTACAATATTACAGTAATCAACATTCAGATAGTTTTGAAGAAAACTTCAACAATGAATCTACTAAGTTACTAGATAAAACTATAGAAAAAGTTATCACTAATTTGGATGAAGAATCTATTCCTCTTATTCTATATTGTAACGAACTAGAAACAACAAAAATAGTGCTAAATTCAGTTTACGAGAAAATAATTGAATTACACCCAAAACTAAATGTTGAATACTTCAATGCCTCCGAATTTGAAGATATTATTACATCAAATAAAGATGATGGAATTTCTCAGAACGTTTCTGAAATTTTTGAAGGAATTGATTTTCTTGTTTTTGAGGGTGTCGACTCCCTCAAAACTGAATTGGCTAAAAAAGAACTTATTAAACTAACAAAATGGTTACAAAATAAAGGTCAACAGGTCTTATTTTCTAGTTTCGTGAGACCAGAAAATATAGAAATGTTTATAAGTGAAGACATTATTTCGGATGGACACATTATCGATATTACTACGAGAGAGGTTGCTGTATGATTGGAAAATGGTTAAAAGAGAAACGTGAAAATCTATCTTTGACTGCTCAAGATATCAAGCAGGAAACAAAAACATCATCAACACTTATCTCACTAGTTGAAACTGGGAAACGACTTCCCTCAGAAAAATTCCTAGAGAGTTATCTTTTAGTTCTTGCTAAAGCTAGTGGTTTTGACGAGACTTTACGGGATCGCTATACAACAACTGAGTGTTTTGAGGAATGGAAAAGTAAACTTACCATTGAACATAAAGGCAAAGATACTATATATTACAGTTGTGGTCGAAAAATTTGTGTAGATTCTAAAGGTTTATATCTAAAGAACATCGAACCTTATGATTTGCATGTATATTTCATAGGTTATAGTTGGAGTGATTTTGCTGATTACCAAAATAGCTACTTGAAACATGAACTAAACATTGATGTATTAAAATCAACACCAAATCGTCTTAATAAAAAAATAGATCTTATTGAAACATTAGATATAGACGCAGAGGTTACGCAGTATTGGCTTGAGAAATACAGAGATGAACTTAAAAGACTTATTGAGGAATCTTTTGATGAGTTACCCAAGTCATACGAGAAAATATATTATTCACTTACAAAATTTGGACTGGAAGAAGAAATAAAGAAAGAGAATTCAAATGGAATTGAGATTTCACAACTCTCTCAACTTAACTTAGTTCTAGATGGTGAACATTTAACAGACGGGGAATTAGAGGCAATTGCTACTGTAATTGAGGGAATCAGAGCTCGAAGAAGAAAATAATCAAAAAAGATGGAAGTTTTAGTTTCCATCTTTTTCTTTTAGATCAATTTATTCTATTTCCCCAACAAGTCTGTTCGAACTTCTTTGCGTAAGTCTTCGAGTGTTGTGATGCCGTACTTGTCCATGACCTCAGGGAGACGGTCAATAATTTTAGGGCAGGCATAGGGATCTGCGAAGTTGGCTGTTCCGACACCGATGGCTGAGGCACCAGCGATGAACATTTCGATAGCCGCTTCGGCACTGTCGACGCCTCCCATACCTATGATCGGAAGGTTTGACGCTAGAGCAACTTGGCGGATAAGTTTAAGGGCTACTGGGAAAACAGCTGGCCCTGACATGCCACCTTGACCGTTGGCAATAATTGGTTTGCGAGTAGCCAAGTCATAGCGTGTACCGACCAAGGTGTTAATCATGGTAAAACCAGTCGCACCGGCATCTTCGACTGCTTTAGCGACACTCGTGATGTCAGCCACACTCGGTGTCAGTTTGACATAGACTGGCACATCAGAGTGAGAGACACTGGCTTTTACTGCTGCGTAGGCAAGCTCTGGGACTTGTCCGATAAGAAGGCCGTTATTGCCATGGTCCACGTTTGGACAGGAGATGTTAAGCTCGATAGCTTTGACGTTACTGGCTTTGGAAATCTTGTGAGAGACTTCCGCATATTCTTCGTTTGAAAATCCAGCCACATTGGCAATGATTGGAAGCTCAGGATAATGCTCCTGCAACCAAGGGAGTTTTTCTGACAAGACAGCATCAACACCAGGATTTTGCAGTCCAATGGCATTGAGCATGCCTGATGGTGTTTCTGCCACACGGGGCGTTGGGTTCCCAAAACGAGGGTTGGCAGTCGTTGCCTTAATCATGATAGAACCTAGTTTGTCCAAATCATAATATTTGGCGTACTCTTGACCGAAGCCAAAGCAACCTGAGGCTGGGATAATAGGATTTTTCAAGTCGAGCCCTGGAAGGCTAATAGCTAAACGATTTTCTGATTTAGTCTCTGACATGGTAACCTCCTAGACGATGACTTTTCCGGTAGGGAAGACTGGCCCTTCCTCGCAAACACGAAGATTTTTGGCATCTGACTCTCCTTTAACGTGAACCACACAGGCATAGCAAGCACCCATACCACAAGCCATGCGAGCTTCCATAGAAACATAGGCATGAGGATGATTTTCAAACTTGCTATCGACATATTTAAGCATGCCTGGCGCACCGCAACTGTAAACGGCATCTGGAGTCCAGTCGAAACCATCAATAACCGTCGAAACGTAACCCTTGATACCGTATGAACCGTCATCAGTGGTCACATAAACATCACCACAAGCCTTGAGCTTGTCCTCCAAGATGACGGCATCCTTATTGGCAAAACCAATCACAGACACGACTTCCACACCTTTATCCTTCAACTGTTTAGCCGTCTCAACCAAAGGTGGGACACCGATACCACCACCAACGAGGAGTGCTCTCTGCCCAACCTCAACAACGGAAATATCAAAACCATTTCCCTGAGGGCCCATAGTATCAATGGTTTGACCAGCTACCATCTTAGACAGAATGGCTGTTCCCTCACGTTCCACACGGTAAACAATGGTTGCCTCTTTCTTGTCGTAGTCAATCTCCGAGATGGAAATCGGACGACGAAGGAGCTTACTTGGGTCCGGCACCTTGAGGTGGACGAACTGACCAACCTGCATATCTGCAACCATCTCTCCCTTAAGCACCATCTCGAAAATACGAGGTGCAATCTCACGCTGACTCACAATAGTTAAATCTTCAACTAAAATCATGACAACCCTTTCTAAACTGCAAACTGTCATCAAAAAAACCTCGCCACATGGCAAGGTCGCACAAAAAATTACAGGAGAACCCTGTTTTTTTCACCTGTCCGACCTTTCAAGCCTCTCTGGACTCATTTAAAGGTTATTTTGTGATTATTATAACCGTTTTCAAGACGGATGTCAAAGGAGAAAAGAAAAAAACAAAGCTCATAAAATTAAGCTAAGGTCTCTCCAGCCTATAACTAGGACCTCTGTTTGATACGTTCTCTATCATCTCATAGGGGAACATAAATTATCAACATTCCTAACAAAAGGTGCTAGAGTTCTTGAACAAGAGCCCTAAAAAACATTATTTAAACAATCTGTCGTAAACCATGGTATGAGCTAACTGCTGACCATCGCCACCCAACAGATCGACCAAAGCATAAGAAAAGGCTAATGCTGTTCCGGCACCACGGCTAGTGACAATATTGCCATCCACGACAACTAAGTCAGTTTGATGATCACCAGATGTAATTTGTTCCTCTACGCCAGGGAAACATGTGAATTTACGCCCTTCAAGAAGACCAGCACGTTCGAGAACAATTGGTGCAGCACAAATAGCAGCAATATATTTTCCTACTTTAGCACCCTCTTGAAGAGAGGCAATCAAAGTTTCGTTGTCGCGTAGATTAGTTGATCCAGGCATACCTCCAGGAAGGACCACCAAGTCATAATCCGCAAAATTGCCATCAAATACGCCATCCATAGCGACTTGGATTCCATGTGAGCCAGTCACTGACGCACTTTCAAGTCCAAGCATGCTACAGTCAAATCCTGCTCGGCGGAAGACATCCACTGGGCTCAAGGCTTCGATTTCTTCAAATCCGTCCGCAAATACTACTGCTACTTTTGTC
>JAGZZN010000081.1 GCA_018377375.1 Streptococcus parasanguinis | reverse complement strand
GATTTCATCAGCTTTTACAGCCCTACTCAACTGTGCGGAGGTGGGACGACGAAATCGAATTCTAACGAATTACCGATTTCTGTCCCACTCTCTCTTTTTATTCATCAAAAAATCCGGATAAGTCCAAGCCTCCAAAGGGGTTGGTGGAGAAGTTCTCTTGCTCTTCAAGGAGGGTACGGCCTTGATCAAATTCGAGGAATTGTTGGTAGACAAGAGCTGTCATGCGGGCGTCTTCTAAGCTATCGTGTGATTTTCCTGCGACTCCTAGAAATGCTGCAACGGTGTGGAGTTGGAGATTTTTAATGCCATGGAGGTCAGATGGACGACGTTCGAAGGCTTGGTCAAAGACATCGACAGCGTACTGGTCTTCTAAATCCAAGCCATTTTCAAGTAGGATGGGAAGGTCGCTCTTTTTGGCATTGTATCCAATCAAGGGGCGGTCTCCAACGAAGGCCTTGAATTCGCCGAGGACCTGCTCGAGTTGTGGAGCATTTTGGATCTTGTCCTGGGTTATGCCAGTGAGGCCGTTAATAAAGCTTTTTAGAGGCTTATCGGTGTAGACGTAGGAGTCGTAGTGGTCGACTTCTTTACCGTCCGTAAAACGCACGGCAGACACCTGGATGATCTGATAGGCGCTTTCGTATTGGTTAAATTCGAGATCGAAGGCGATATAATCTTCTAATATTTTCATGGGAAATCTCCTGTGGTAGAAAAGAAAAGGGACTGGTAGGATCCAGCCCCAGATTATCGACGGAAAACGCGTGCCCAGAAACCTTTGCTTTCTTGCTCTTGAACTTTTTCATTGGCTTGTTCGAGTTCAAGTTTCAAGGTATCGCGGTCGTTCATTGCTTGTAAAGTCAATTGTTGTTGTTGGTCCAATTGCTTGTCTTTTTCAGCAATTTGAACGTCTTTCACGCGCAACTGTTCATCTTTCTTAGCGAGTTGCTCGTCTTTGGCTTTGAGTTGCTCGTAGAGACGGACGATTTCAGCATTTTTTTCATCCACCAAAATTTCCATCAATTCGCGTTGCTTCACATCATCGCTGACTGGCTCATCTTCAAAAATAGTTTTTTTGTAGATTTCTTCGAGCTTGATCAAGCCACTACGGGTTACAACGGTAACCCCTTTTTCGTTTTTTTGTGTATCTTCTGGAGCCAGCGCCTTGACACGGTTATTGACCGCCTGGCGGCTGACTCCTAAAATTTCAGCAATTTCGCTGACAGTTTTTTCAATCGCCATAACTTCCTCTAATATCTTTTTCTATGAAATACTCTATTAGATAGTAACATAAGTAGGCTAAGCTGTCAAATGAAGCCGAGTAAGGGCAAGCCTTGAGACCACGATTAGCGGGTCTCTGTCATTTCAGGAAGATGGAGGCTGGATTGTGCTAAATCGATGGTCAGTTGGTAATCGGTTTGATCGCGCACAGTGATTTCAAAGTCTGTCGTGTAAAGGACCAGACGAAGGGTCGCTCCTTTTTCGATCTTGTAGATGGTTGGTTGAAGATCAAAGTCAAATTCCATCCACTCGCCTGGCGTCACAGCCTCAACCTCTAAGAGATCATGACGATTTTGGAGGTTGAGATAACCTTTCGAAATAACTCGTTGGCCAGCTTCTTTGAAAGGCAACTCAGTCAAATTGTCTAGCATGTGGTAGCGACCGTTATCCAGCGTACGGACCGACAAGACAGCAGGATAGGGTTGGAGGTATTTCTTGCTTCCAAGCTCTAAGAGTTGTGCTGAAAGCAGGCCTTTATTGGTGCTGGAGTGAAGTCGCAGGTGAAGGCGAGCTTTCCCATTGAGGTGTAGGTCTTTTTCGATTGGAAGATCAATGGTCACCTGTTGTGCCTTATCCTGGTAGAGGTCTGTTAAGAAGGTTGGATAGGCCTTGCCATAGCGCTCATAGTCTTCTGTAGCATAGCGGTTTTGGATAACTTTTTCGTCGTCTCCCAGGGAGAAGGTCCGCTGAGCTGTTTGGTTGCCAAAATCATCCAAGGAAGTCCAACTTTGTTCTCCCGTATTGTCCTGCCAGATGACAGTAGGCAATTCATAGTTTGAATTGTAGCCCAGCAATTTTTTAGAGAGGAGGGCGTTCATGCTTTCACGGAAGTCAATGGATTGCCAGTTGTTGAGGTAGACATGGGCACCATTGTGATAGAAGAGGTGCTTCTTGATGCTTGCTGGAAGGGCTTGGAACATATTAAAGACATGAAGCGGTTTGACGTTCCAGTCTTGGGAACCATGAGTGAAGACTACCTCAGCCTTCACCTGATCAGCATGTAAGAGATAATTGCGGTCGTGCCAGAACTGGTTGTAGTCCCCAGAAGCTCGGTCTAGCTCTTTTTTCACGATGTCTAGATCGGCTTGGTGGGCCGCATTGTGATGCAAATAGTCTCCACCCAGAAGGTTGCGCGAGTAAGTCAATTCGGCAAGGGAATCAAAGTCTTCACCTGGATAGCCTCCAGGACTTGTGACGAGGCCGTTTTCGCGGTAGTAGTTGTACCAAGAAGAGATCCCAGCCTCTGCAATGATGACTTCAAGACCGTCCACACCTGTGGTCGCAAGGCCGTTAGACATGGTTCCAAGGTAAGAGATCCCGGTGGTTGCGACCTTTCCATTAGACCAATCAGCTTTGACTTGACGTTTGCGTGTATGATCTGTAAAGGACCGGCAACGGCCATTGAGCCAATCGATGACATTCTTGTAGGCTTCGATTTGTTGGTAATTTCCATTGGTCATCAGCCCTTGCGAATCTTTTGTCCCCACTCCAGATACATAGAGATTAGCGTAGCCGCGTGGAAGCAAGTAGTCATTGAGGGTATAGCTGGAGTTGATATGGGTTAGGAGCTCTTCGGCCTCCTCTACCTCTTCAGCTTGACCGACAGGTTCGACTACTGTTAATTGAGGTTCTTCTAGTTGAATGGTATGAGGTTCTTTGACCTCGAGGTCGACATTCATATTGTAGAGGGCCTTGTCGCTGGCCTTATCGTTGGTCCCTTGGTGATAAGGACTTGCGGTCATAACAGCTGGAATCTTGCCTTCATAGCGAGGACGGATAATGCTGACCTTGACCAAGTCTGGCAGACCATCTTTGTCGGTATCGACCCGACTTTCCACATAGACGACCTCGCGGATGGCATCATGGCTCGTAAAGGTTGCGAGGCTCTTGCCGTTAAAATAGTGATACTGGTTATCTTCAGGAATCAAGCCATCGCTGACCAACTGATCGATGAGTAAATTTCCTTTTACTGTTCGAGTATTGAGAAGGTGATAGAGGTTTTCTACCAAGTTTCCATACTCAATCGGAAATTGGACTTCTTTCAAGAAGCTATCCGTATCTTCAAAATCAATAAAATAGCGGAAACCGAGTAATTGGAGGGCTACTGTGTAAAAAATGTTCGGAGACCATTCGCAGTCAGATTGGATATACGTTAAAAAGTCTGTTTTAGAATCCACCACTAGGTTAGAGAGGGGATAATCTGTATCTTTATAGGTGAAGTAAACCTTGCGGACAAACCATTCAAACAGTTCTTTTTCTGGGAGGTGGGTGGGAAGGTCAAACCCAATTTCTTTTAGTTCCTTAAGAATGTCTTTTTGGTCAACAGATAGATAGCTATATTGATTGTATTTCATAGACTGCTCCTTTTATCAGTTTCTTTTTTCTTTACTTCTTATATTATACTTGATAAAATAGTATTTGTCTAAAGACCTTTCGTCTATAAGGAGAAGGAATATTGAAAAAAATATCTTTTGAACAAGTTGCAAGAAGACGGACCTTATTGTTTGGGGTTCTTGCCGTCATTTTTGGGATTCTCATTTTTCGAAACGGCGTTGGTTTCACCAAATTTTCCTTGGATCTATTAGCCATTTACTTTTTAGTTGATGGACTAGGAAGCTTTCTTCTTCGCTTTTTGTTACGTAGCAAGTCTATTTCCTATAGCCACTCTATTTGGTTTATTTTTCTTTCACTTGCGTTGATCTGGTTGAATCGACTGAGTAGTCTGCCCGTAAACTTAGTTGTGATTTGTTTAGGGGCATATCAGTTGGGGAGTGCCATTGTCTATGGGATCACATTTTGGCTTTATAAGGCCAATCGGGTAAAAGGAGGCTGGCTCTATTTATGGGATGCGCTTTTAAACGGTGGGCTTGGTCTAGCAACTGTCTTGGAACCTGGTTCAGATGGGCACTTCCAATTTATCCTCTTGGGGGCTTATCTGGTCTTGTTGGGGATTTCTAATATTCGAGATGGTATTTTATTTGACAAAGACCAACAAGGCCAAGAGTTAAAACGTCGCTTTCGTATTAGCCTACCGGTTATCTTTGCAGCCTTTATCCCTGCTAAGGAGTTAAAACGGTTTAACCAGTTTCTTCAAAAAGGGAGCTCGGCGGGACACACAGGCCCTTATCGATTGGTGAA
The DNA here is from genome assembly GCA_018377375.1 of Streptococcus parasanguinis. Lineage (GTDB taxonomy): Bacteria > Bacillota > Bacilli > Lactobacillales > Streptococcaceae > Streptococcus > Streptococcus parasanguinis_N. Next base: position 1,508 of record JAGZZN010000081.1, on the reverse strand, counting down.
AAAAGAAGAAGAGGCAAGGGAATTAGAAATTTTGGTTCATACTTCTGACAGCAACTTATTTGGAGCGATTGGGCATGTAGATATTTGTTATCAGGGGAAGGTCATTTCTTACGGAAGTTACGATCCCTTTTCAGAGCGTCTATTTGGGACGATTGGGGATGGCGTACTGTTTAAAGTGGATAAGGAACCATACATCGAACTATGTAAAAAAGAGAGTCAAAAGACGCTGTTTGGCTACAGCCTATCCCTTACCGAAGAAGAGAATCAGGCAGTAGAGAAGCGTCTAGCTGAAATTGATCAGTTGTTAGAACCTTGGGATCCACCTAGGAGGTTACTGGAAGACGGTCAGCCGACCTACGCTTACAAATTGAAATATGATTTAGGGGCTGAGCTATATAAATTTACTTCTTCGCGTTTTAAATCTTACTTTGTTCTGTCTACTAATTGCTGCCTGTTAGCAGATTCCATTGTGGGACAGGCAGGAACGGCTGTATTAGATGTGCGTGGAGTGATTGCACCAGGGACCTATCAGGATTACTTAGAATACGAATTTGAAGCTCCAAACGGGCGGGTCCATACACGAACAGTATACTAAAAAAAGAAAGACAGATTTTTATTTTTGAAAAATCTGTCTTTTTTGCACAAGATTTCTTGTAAAAAGCCAGAAAATCTTTTACAATAAAAAGTGCTTGGAGGAAAGTATGACAGCAAATCAGATCGTAAGAGTGATCCCAGTCTTGAAAGTGAATAACCGAAATGTCAATCAACGCTTTTATGAAGAGACATTGGGAATGAAAGTATTAGTGGAAGAAGGAGCTCTCCTGTCTTTAGGAGATGCCTCAAAAGTAGAAAAAATCGTCTTAGAAGAGTCACCGAGTATGCGTTCGCGTAAGGTCGAAGGTCCAAAGAAATTGGGTCGCATCGTGGTGAAAGTGGCACAAGCTCAAGAAATTGATTATTTGTTGGCCCGCCAGCCAGAAACAAGCGCCCTTTACCAAGGTGCTAATGGTCGCGCCTTTGAAGTTGTGTCTCCTCAAGGAGATACCATTTTCGTGCATGCTGAAGAAAATCTTGAAAGCCTAGAACCTTTGGAGAAAGCGCCTCTTGTTGACGTGCCAGAAGATTTCAAAGGTTTGACGAGCTTTGATGTGGACTTTCTTGAGGTCAATGTGATTGATCTTGCCCAATCTCAAGATTTTTACAGACGCCTGCCAGATCTTGCCCACTTTATCCATTTGCAGGAAGCCCAAGGAGAAGATCTCCAAGTGGAGAACAAGGTGACTTGGGATTTGAGCATGATCAAGGTCGAATTGGCATCTTTTGATGTGGAAGACTTGAAAGAACGCTTGGGAGAAGCTGTCGATTTTGTGCACCGTAAGGGAACTTTCTTGATTGCCAAGGATCCAAGTCAGATCGAACTCTGGTTTGAAGCCAATCAAGATCAGGTCCATATTTCTTATGAAGAATAAGAATGGAGTGATGAGCGTGAATGCAATCATCGAAAAAAT
>JAGZZN010000080.1 GCA_018377375.1 Streptococcus parasanguinis | reverse complement strand
GACTTCTGACATCAATTAACAGTCCACCCTTAGCTAAATCAGATTGAATCTTTACTAAATCCATCTTACTCACCAAACCAAATCTGAATTTCTCGAGCCACAGATTCTTCTGAATCAGAACCATGAACAATATTTGGAATCATGTCCCCATCTGGTGCAGTTGCAAAGTCTCCACGAATCGTTCCTGGAGTAGCATCCCCAGGATTGGTTGCTCCCATCATATCACGCCATGACTTGATAACACCTGGGCCAGACATAATACCAATAACTGCTGGGCCACTCATCATGAATTCAGAAATACTAGGGAAAAATGGTTTATCAACCAATTGGGCATAATGTTCTTTAAGACGTTCTTCGTCAAGCATCAGCATCTCCATACGCTCAATAACGAAGCCACGTCGCTCAATTCGATCAAGCACTTGACCAATTAGATGGCGTTTAACAGCATCTGGTTTAATAATAAAAAATGTTTTTTGCATGTTCTCAACCTTCATCGTTTTTTTCCATTTTACCATAGGAAGTATCATATTGCAGGGTAAAATCTTATATAGTCTTAAACTATGCCCTCAGAAAGAAATTAACTATTTTTTATTAATGCAAATAAAAAGTATCATGGAATAAAATGATATTTTGAGGTTAATTTTATGACAAAATCTAAATTCCAATTAGTCGGTTCTCTTCTTCGTCCAGCGGATCTCCGCAAACATAAGGACGAAATCGAGCATCGTGACGACATCCAGTATCCTTTCTATGATGCCCTTCCTGGTTATCAAGAAACTGAAACAGCAGATATTAAGCAAATTGTGGCTAACCAAAAAGCTAACGGTATTGACATCCTTACTGATGGTGAGTTTGGACGTTCTATGTGGCATTTAGACTTTGTCTGGGGATTTAAAGGAATTGAACGCTACATTGCTGAACATGGCTACACTTTTAAAGACCATGATGGTGGCCAATATGAGACTCGTAAAGATATTGGTATTCGTATTACTGAACCACTCTCAGGTAAGAACCACCATTACCTAGATATTTACAAATTGGTTAAAGCTGAAGCAGGTGATGAAGATACCAAACAAACTATCTGGGGACCTGCTCATGCCTACACTGAACTTGCTATCTTTGACCGTTTGGCTGGTCCTGGACAAGTCTACGAAACAAATGAAGACCTCAAAAAAGGTATCATTAATGCCTATAAAGAATTCTTAGAAGAATACAAGGCTATCGGTGGAAAAATTGTTCAATTTGATGACTGTCTCTGGGAACTTTTTGACCCATCAAACCCTGCAAGTTTCTTTGCGGAAGGTAATTCTGATTTAGCAGAATTGGCTGATGAGTTTGTAGCTATCAATAACGAGGTTGTAGACTATGCTCACGAAATTGGTTTAACGGTTTGGACGCACAACTGTCGTGGTAACTATGAAAGCCGTTCTGCTGCCGAAGGAACTTACGAAGCCATCGCTAAGAAGTTCTTGGCAGAGCAACACTATGACCGTTTCTTCCTTGAGTGGGATAGCGACACCGCTGGTGATATCAAAGCTCTCGAAGCCCTCAAAGACAGCAAAGCTGAAGTTGTACTAGGACTTTTGTCTTCTAAAACTACTGAGCTTGATGACGAAGAACGTGTCCTCGATTTGCTTGAAAAAGCGAGTCAAATCCTTCCAAAAGAACGTCTTTTCCTCTCTCACCAATGTGGTTTCGCCTCATGTGACTCAGGGAATGAGTTGGCAACACCTCAACAATGGGCTAAAATCAAACAAGGTCAAGAAATCGCTAAGAAATTCTTTGGCTAATTGAATACTTTTAAATCTGAAAATCCCTTGCCGTATTCGGTAAGGGATTTTAATGTTGTCTAAGCTTGAATAAAAGGTTGTAAATCTTTAAGAGCTCGCTCAGCAATTTTTTCATAGCGCTCTTTCTTGTCACGAATACGTGGCCCTTCCAACTCTTTGATAATACCAAAGTTAACATTCATTGGTTGGAAATGTTTACTTTCAGCATGTGTCACATAATATGGCAGACTCCCGATAGCTGTTGTGTGAGGGAAGATAACCTCATCTTCACCCATAAAGAGACGGGCAGCATTGATGCCGGCAACCAAACCTGAGGCAGCTGATTCAACATAACCTTCAACACCAGTCATTTGTCCCGCAAAGAACAAATTAGGGTTTGATTTTGATTGGAAGGTCTGTTTAAGCAAGTTTGGCGAATCCATGTAAGAGTTGCGGTGCATCACCCCGTATCGCACAAATTCAGCATTTTCAAGACCTGGAATCATTTGGAAGACACGCTTTTGCTCTCCCCATTTGAGGTGGGTTTGGAAACCAACGATATTGTAGAGGCTACCAGCCGCATTGTCCTGACGAAGCTGAACAACCGCATAAGGGGTCTTGAAGTCACCATCACGTGGACCCTTATAATCCTCAGGATACTCCAAACCAACTGGTTTCATAGGACCATAGAGCATTGTCTTGATACCACGTTTAGCCATAACCTCGATAGGCATACAGCCCTCGAAATACTTTTCTTTTTCAAAAGAATTCAAAGGAGCTTCTTCAGCTGTTGTCAAGGCCTCGTGGAAGGCCATGAACTCTTCCTTGGTCATTGGACAGTTTAGGTAAGCTGCTTCACCCTTGTCATAGCGTGACTTAAGGTAGACTTTGTTCATGTCGATAGTCGCTTTATCAACAATCGGTGCAGCAGCATCATAGAAATAGAACCCATCTCCACCGTTAAGCTTGTGAATTTTTTCAGCTAAAGCATCAGAAGTCAAAGGACCTGAAGCAATAACTGTAATGGCATCATCAGGAATTTCTGTGATTTCTTCACGGATAACTTCAATTAATGGATTGTTCTCAATTTCAGCTGTCACTGCTTCTGCATAACCTTCACGGTCAACCGCCATGGCACCACCAGCTGGCACACGGTGAGCTTCTCCATTACGCATAATGATAGAGTCCAAGCGACGCATTTCTTCTTTAAGAAGCCCTACAGCATTTGTCAAGCTATCGCCACGGAAAGAGTTAGAGCAAACCAATTCTGCAAAGTTTGTTGTCTTATGCTGAGGTGTTGCTTTGACCCCACGCATTTCATATAGTTTTACCGGAATACCACGTTTAGCAATCTGATAAGCTGCTTCAGAGCCGGCCAAACCAGCTCCAATCACGTTAATATAATCTGCTTTTGATTGAGACATGACACTAATACCTCTTCGAGAACAAGATGAAATCCTGCCCCCACAAATCTTTCTTCATTTTTACTCTTAGTAGTATAGCAAAAAACTCCTCATCTGGCGACTAGGAGTCATCTGTATTTAAAGGGGTAAAATGATCGTCACTCTAGCACCATGCGTGTTATTGTCATTCGAAAGAGCAAGACCACCATGGTGTAAGCGAATAATATCATTGGCAATAGTCAGACCAAGGCCACTATGATTGCGGCTCTGTCTACTTTTATCCTCTTGATAAAAGAGCTGAGTAGCCTTTTCAAGAGATTCAAGGGAAAATCCAGGACCAGAATCAAGGCAGATAAACTTGAATTCATCTTCTTCTACCCTAGCGGTCAGGAGCAACTGACTGCCACTGGGTGTATGCTCTACGGCATTTGAAACAATATTCATAAAAGCTCGATTCAACAAGGACCTGTCCCAATGGCCTATGATTTCTTTCCTAATATCCTTCTTGTCAAAGACTACATTGATTTGTTTCGTTTGAGCTAGTGACAAGGTTTGATCGTAAATGTCTTCAATAAATTCCCTAACCGAAATGTCTTCAAGCGTCAAGGTTTTCGTCAAACTCGTTTTGTTGAGTTCGGACAACTCTTTAACATAAGAATCAACCTGTGTAATCCCCTTTTGAAAATGTTCTAATAAGTCCATCTGTTCCGCATCCAAGGGAGTCATGGCTAAGAGGTCTGCATTCCCACGAGCAACTGTCAGTGGTGTCTTTAAGTCATGTGTTAGGGCAGAAATCTGATTTTGCTTATCTTGCTCTGCCTTCCAATTTTCCATCAAAGACTCACGAAGTGCTACTCGCATATGATCCAAACCACTTAAAACCTGGTTAAACTCAGTAATTTTAGATTTGGACGTTTGAAAATCCAAGTCTTGCTCTGCTATTTTCTTTGTTGCCTTCAATATTGGTCTTAACTCCCGACTCAATTTACTAGCATAGTAAAAAGTTAAAGTAATAAATATGAGTAGGATAGACACCATCATTGAGCCAATCATCAATAGATCAGCATTGGGAAAATGCTGGTTCATCCACTCATTACGATACCGAGGTGATAGTTGATAATTGACAATAACAATGCCGTCTGACCGTTCAAAAGACTGAAAATAGCCGTATATTCCACCGTGAGCATTCTTGAATTGGTAATTTAGTAAGGATTCTTCTTGCAAGTTAACTGGCATGTTAGACTTCTTAAGCTTAAAATCTCTAGTCAAAAAGACATAACTAGTACCATCAGGTAAAACATCAGGATTAAAGGCCTTAGAAGTTTCAATTTCATTCCTGACGGCAGACAAATCACTTTCTACCTGATTTGCTGGAAACACAACGCCAAAACGATAAGACAAGCTGAACAAAGACAAAATAAGTAGGCTACTGATTGCTGATAGAACTGTAAGACTGACGACATAAGATATCAAGATTGTTCTTAGAGAGTGTTCTCTTTTTTTAATTAGTGCCACTTGTAACCAATCCCCCAGACTGTTTCAATAGGATTTTGCCCAACATCTTTGAGCTTTGCACGGATATTTTTGATATGTTCGGCCACTGCTGTCGGACTCCCTTTATCCTCATAGCCGTACAAATGCGTGTAGATTTGTTCTTTGGAAAAGACTTGGCCCTTATTTTCAGCCAGAAACTGACAAATACCATATTCTGACTTAGTCAAATCTAACAACTGATTCTCAACATAAAGCTCCTGAGCAGACAAATCAAACTGAATATTTCCAATTAATAGCTTATGGTGGCGCTCACGATGTTCACGTCTCAAGTGTGCAGCCACACGCGCTTGAAGTTCTTTAACCCCAAATGGCTTGCAAATATAATCATCAGCACCATAAGTCAAGCCTTGAACAATATCAGCCTCTTGCGTTTTGGCTGTAATAAAGAGTATAGGACAATCCACCTGATCACGAATCTCATGACAAAACTGGAGACCATCAACATCAGGCATCATGATATCCAGTAAAATCAAGTCAAACCGTGGCAACGAGTTCTTATCTAAATCCAAAACACTTGTAAGGCCCGTCACCTTATGATTTTGGAGCTCTAAAGCCTTAACAACCAATTGAACAATATCTTCCTGATCATCAACAACAAGTATCTGAGCCATAACCTTTCCTTTCGTACAAAGTTACCCTTATCATATCATCTATAGAAGAGAACTGACAAGGCGTAGAGTAGATAAATATGTGTTGGGTAAAAGACATAGAACAAATATTTTGACCCTTTACCTCTTTGACCGTTATAACAAAGCATTAAAGGAGCTGCAAATATTTCCATCCATTCAATGTATTTAAACATTAGATCATGAATAGATAGCTTACTTAAAACAATCGTAATTAGTACCCAAACAAGACTAACAGTCACAAAAGCAAGTACTTCTTTCTTAAGATTCTTGTGACAAAGATACATAGCGATACCAGTCAAAAGTAACCACGTTCCTCCATCGCTGATAAATGTATGAACTGGCAACACTGTGAAATTGAGTAAATTTAGTAGAAAACCTAACATAGGTTTGTTCACACTTAGCAGATAAAAAGGCACCATTAGCAATGGGAGTAATATTGGAAAAAGTAAAGTTAGTATCCCTTTAAGGTATTTCTTTTCTTGAATCCAAGCGATACCTTGAAGAGCTACGAGCAAGATAACGAATGATGACAACATCATATTTTGTGGAAAGAAACCATCTGGCCTTACAAGAGGATGTAAAAAATTATAAAATCCAAACTGAATCAATCCCATTAAAATAGCTAAAGCATAAATCCTTAGGAAGTATTTTTTTCGATTGTGTGTATGGACGAAACCTTCAATCACAGCAAATAGAAATATGGGGGCCGCTAATCTCCCAATCATAGTAAACCAAATGGGTATTTTTCCTGTATATTCAAAAAAATATTGAATATGGTCGAATACCATAGTAATTAGAGCTATATATTTGAGTTGGAAACCTGATAGACTTAAACGTTTCATAATAACTCTCCTTTCTTTTCATCCTTAGTATAAAAAACAAATTTAAGGAAAGTATCAGTTTTTTTGATAAAATGCAAAAAACTATCTCAAGACTTAACTTGAGATAGTTTTCTTTTTATTTAACAATAGATTCTTTGTAGTCACACTCTTCGTTACTACAGATAACTTGCTTGCCGCCACCACGGA
>JAGZZN010000079.1 GCA_018377375.1 Streptococcus parasanguinis | reverse complement strand
TCCCGAAGGCTGGTATCTAAAAATTCAACTTTACGCATAGGGTCTCCTCATTTCTATGTAGTGGATATAAAGAAAAACATCTCACTCGGTTAACCAAGCGAGATGTTTTTGCCCGCTTGGTAAGCCAAACAGGACTAATGCTTCTGCACTAGCCCTTGTACCTCAACAACAAAGCAAATTGAATAAACTTAGCTGTTTTCATGTTTGACTTTCTCCTTTGTTCAATGTCTTGTTTAGTATTTTAGCATAGGGAAAAAGCAATGTCAAGAATTTTCTGTAATATTCTGAATTTTTTGAATAGAAACAAAATAAAGCTTTCAGTTCTAGTTAGATTGAGGATAAAGTCATCTTAGAAACTTTCCGTCATGAGAATAGTGCTAGAAACACTATTGTTTCTAGCACTCGGAATTATTGAACCTAAGGTAAAGTTTTTAAGATGATTTTGAATTCAATCTGAATAGCCTCTTTCGCCCTACTTCTTCTGATACAAATCAAAAACGATCTTGTCATTATAGAGGTCAATGGTATTGGCCTTGACATAGATTCCAAAGTCATTGTCAATTTCTGGCAATACAATGGTGATAGTAGACTGCTTGGGTGAGATCTGAACAAATTTTGGGATATTTTTATTTTTACTCAAGAGCTGCAAAACCATCCTTTGTGGAATTTGAAAGGTTCCGACTGAAAAATCCTTCACCGTCAAGAGAATGTTCCCATTTTCCAATTTGGATGGTTGAAAGTAAATGTATAAGGGATAATCCTTCCCCAAGAGACTCAACTGTCCTTCTAAGAGGATTTGCTGATTGTCCGCATAGACCTTGTAGTCGGACAGCTTATATTTTTTCAGGAGCGATTTGATGGTATCATTGAGTTGATCACGAGTCGTTGTCATGGTTCCAACTTTGACATCTTTGGTGCCAACTGTTTGATGAAGCTGACTAACATCTTCCCTTGGCGTCGCTAAGCGTCCTTGCACAACTATAGCGAAGGCTAAGAGAAGGCTGACCAAACCTAAAAATAACCATTTCCAAATATTTATTTTTTGAAGGAAGGGGACCTTCTCTTTGATGGGATTATTTTTGACTCCAAGTTTTCTTCGTGGCATTGATTTTCTCCAATATTGCTTGTTTCATCTTTTCATAGCCCGTATTGTTAGGGTGGAAACTATCCTCTTCATACAGGGCATCATTGATAACGGTTGTCTTCCCGTCACTGATTTCTGATACGCCCATTTGGCCATCAATTCCTTTATAGAGTAGATCATTGATCGGAACGAAATAGACCTGATCAAATTGCGCGATGGTTTCTTCTGTCGTCTCATTCCAACGATCTACAGCCGTCTGGATACTAGTTAATTCAGGAAAATTCAGGTAAAGAGGATTGTAGATCCCCACTACATAAATAGGAAGTTGGGGATTGTCCTTTCTGGCCTTTGTAATAATTTCTTTGAGGTTCGCTGTATAATTCTTGAGCGGTTTTTGGATATCTGATAGAGAAAAATCACTCAAATGATCAACAACGACTTTGCGCAGATCATTTCCCCCAACCGTTAAGGTCATGACACGCGCCTTTTTGAGATCCTTCTGAAGATCTGTTTGCTTCTTGAGTCGATCTAAGATCTGAGCACTTGTATTCCCAGCTACTCCATAGTTGACAGGTTGGTACTGGCCATCATTTTCATTGGACAGACTTTGGGCGAGGATGGGCACAAAGCCCCCTTGCTTGGTGCTATCCCCTACTCCTTTGGTCAGTGAATCACCTAGAGCTACATAAGTATAGGTGATTTCTTTCTCAGCCGTTTTGGGCTTGGTCATGCGAGGGGACGCAGTTGGTAGCAGAGCACGAAATAGAAAGACAAAGACAAGAAGGCTGGTTAAAAAGAAAACCAAGCCTTGTATCATTTTTTTAAGATTCATATGAATACGATCGCTTATCCTTGAAAAATCACTTGTCCATCACAGATTGTATAAGCAACTTTTCCTTTTAATGTTTCACCCACAAATGGTGAATTGCCCGCTTTTGAAGCGAAATGATCCGATACCAGACGATCTGCTTCTGGATCAAAGATGGTCAAATCTGCCGGTCCATCCACTGCGATATAGCCAGCATCAAAATCATAGAGACGTGCTGGATTATAGGACATCTTTTCAAGCAATTGCATCAAGCTTAAATGGCCAGCATGCACCAAGTAGTTCAAACCAAGAGAAAGCGAAGTTTCAAGCCCAGTCATGCCAGATGGTGCTTTGGTAATATCAGGGACATTCTTCTCATCCGCATGGTGAGGCGCGTGGTCCGTCGCAATCACAGAGATGACGCCTGACTTCAATCCTTCAATCACTGCTAGACGGTCTGATTCCAAGCGAAGAGGTGGATTCATCTTAGCATTGCTTCCTTTAGTCAAGAGGAGACTTTCTGTTTTCGAAAAGTGTTGAGGTGCCACTTCTGCCGTCACATGAGCTCCTAACCCTTGGGCAAATTCCACCACCTTGACACTTTCTTCCTTGGAAAGGTGTTGGATATGAAGGTGGGCACCTGTCGCATGGGCAATCATGGCATCACGCGCAGCCATTGAATATTCGGCTACACCTGTCGCACCACAGACATGGAAGTGTTCCTTAGCAATGTTCTCATTCAAACCAAGAATGCCATTCAACTCAGGGTCTTCTTCGTGCAGACTAATAAAGGTTCCTAGACGCTTAGCTTCTTCCAAAGCTTCACGGACAACCTTAGTGCTTTGAAGGGGAATCCCATCATCTGAAAATCCTACTGCACCGGCCTTAAGCAGGCCTTCAAAATCTGTCAGGTGTTGACCGTCAAAGTTCTTAGTCACCGTCGCAACCGTATGAATGTGAAGATTTTCCTTGGCTGCAGAAGCTAAGACTTCTTCTAAGGTAGCAATATCTGAAATGGTCGGATTGGTATTGGCCATCATGACCACTCGAGTAAAACCACCAGTAGCTGCGGCTAAGGCACCCGTATGGATGTCTTCTTTATGAGTTTGACCGGGTTCACGGAAATGCACGTGTACATCGATCAAACCAGGAGCAACCACCAAACCAGTAGCATCAAGGACGTCTTGTCCATCCGTTGGGAGGTTTTCAGCGATCTCTACAATTTTCTTTCCTTCAATGCGAAGATCACAGACTTGATCCAAGCCAGTTTTGGGATCCATTACGCGACCATTTTTAATGACAACCATTGCATTCTCCTTTATTCATAAAAATCAACATGCGACTCTAACAAGCGGTCGCCGTCATAGCGAAACATTGCTGAAAAGAAGGGTTTATCCTCCAACAACCACTCGACAAAGGTGTGGTCCCCTTCCCAGGTTGGTTTTGAGAGGACTTGATCATAAGGTACCCACTCCAAGGTCCCTTCGTTACACTCGATCAGTTCTCCCTCAAAATCTGTTACCTTAAAGACATAGGTATACCAGTCCAAATCTGGAGTGAACTCCGGAAAGGTAATGATCCCTTTCAAGACTGGCTTGGCTCTAAGGCCCGTCTCCTCAAAAATCTCACGCGCAGCACACTCCTGTGGAGTTTCTCCGCGTTCTAGTTTTCCACCAACTCCGATCCATTTACCTTCATGGACATCATTGGGCTTTTTATTGCGATGCAACATGAGAAATTCTTTCCCATTGTCAATGTAACAAATCGTTGCTAATTGTGGCATTTCTTTCTCCTATCTTAACCAATCAATCGGCTCACGTCCCGCCTCTTTCAAAAATTGATTGGTTTTTGAAAAGGGTTGGGAACCAAAGAATCCTCGGTAGGCCGATAAGGGACTTGGGTGAGCTGATTCAAGGACCAAATGTCGATCATGGGTAATCAGTGGCTTTTTCTTACGGGCATAAGATCCCCAGAGGATAAAGACAACTGGCTCCTCCAACTCATTGACCACCTTGATCACAGCATCTGTGAAAGGCTCCCAAATTTGTCCTGCATGACCATTAGCCTGACCAGCTGGAACCGTCAAACAGGCATTGAGCAAGAGCACTCCTTGCTCCGCCCAAGAGGTCAGATCATGGGAACGCTTCTCTCCGATATCTGAGCGCAATTCTTTGAGAATATTTTGCAAAGAAGGTGGCGCTGGTACATGATCTGGAACAGAAAAACTTAAGCCCTGCGCTTGATCCGGTCCATGGTAGGGATCTTGGCCTAAGATCAAGACCTTGACCTGATCCATGTCTGTCGTCTGCAAGGCCTTAAAGACCTTGTCACGCGGTGGATAAACCACTCCTTTGCTATAGACTTCATTCATAAAGTCATTGATCTGGTGAAAATACCCTTCTGGAAGATGGGATTTGATGGCTTCATGCCAGGGTGAATGCTGCATGGAAACTCTCCGCTATCCAATAAATTCTTACCTTCCATTATACCACATTTGGCGCAGATCCACTGGATAAAAAAGAGGCTGGACATTTTTATCCAACCTCAATTTCTGCCTGTCAAACAAGCCAGAGCTTTTAGGTATTTTCTTTCTTGGTAAATCCTGCTAGACCGATCGAAGCGACTAGTAAAATTTGCGGTAAGAATTGGATGAGGTAGCGGGTCTTCCCTCCTTCAAAGATGGTTAAGAAGAGCAAGCCACCAAAAAACGCTAAGGAAAGGAAGTTAAAGTCATCTGTATCTCGACGTTTGAGATAAGCTCCAACCAAACCAGCTGATAGGACGATCCAGATCAGCTGCTTGACAAATTCATAATACCTGTACTGCGGGCGATCAATGCTAAGAAAATAGGTCCGCACCCATTTTGCAAGACCATTATTTTTAGTCAGGGGTGCATAGAGAGGATTGATAAAAGGCGTCTTCTCATACTCTACATCTCGGTAGAGCCAGCCCAGGGTTCCTTCTGCTACCGTCAAGGATTGCTTGTAGTAGATATGCCCGATCAAACCGAACGGTCCGTACTCCTTGAGACGGCGCTTGATTTCTTTGATCACATTTTCTTTTTTAAAGAGGCCATTGTTGTAATCCGATCGCTTATCCTCATCAATATAGGCTAGCAAGCCTTCTTTCATATCTTCTTGGTTGTGCCCCATATCTGTCAAGCCCAGATTGATAAACAAGAGTGGTCCTTTAGCCAGCCCTTCTTGTTTCAAGATCGGTACAACTCTTTGATGATTGACCGCTGTATTCAATCCTGCAAAGACAAAGCCCGTCGTCAAGACCGTCACAGTAGCAATCTTTCCAAAGGCCTTCCAATTTCCTCTGAAAAAGAGCACAGCCCAAAAGGCAATCATGACAATAATCGTCGTTGGACGGATCAACATGGATACGCCAGATAAGATCCCCAAGCCAACAATCTTCTTCCAGGAGACTGCTTGATCTTCCTTTAAGAGATCCAAAGCCCACCATAACTGAAGAGCGATCAAAGGAAGTGGCGGAATGTCCGTGTACATAGAATAGAAATAAGGCGAGTAACAGATCAAGCTCACATAGAAGAGATAGACCAGATCAGCCGTTTTTTGATTGAAATGCTTCTGGGACAGCTTGTACAAGAGGACTGCACCCAGATTGACATAGAGGATATTGAGAGCCTGCATGACCCACAGACCGCTAGAGCCAAATAAGACATAGAAAAACTTCTCGTAAAGAAAGAGCGGAATGTTATTGGGATTGCGACTGAGGTAGTTGGTGATGGAAGATTGCTTAAGAAGATCAAAAGCCCCTTTGAAAACAACCGCAGCATCCCGACGGATAAAGAGCTCCGCACAGAGCATGACAATCAACTGAAAGACAAGGGCTCCAAGCAAGAAGCCTTTTTTATGCCGAGTCAACCAAGCAAAGGCACTCTTTAGCCCATCGCGTTTCAGCCAGGCTAGCAGAAATAGCAATCCAGCACCTAAAATGGCTAGCCATGAAATCTCTCTCAGATAGTTCACACTGATCAAAAACCAGTGGACCATCACTAGCAACATGACAACATGAAGCATCCCAAATAGAATACGTTTACTTTTCGATAACATAGCTCCATTATATCAAAAAAACAGCATTTCTGCTGTTTTGGACTGACTATCAACTGTAAAGTGCAAAGAAAAGTTGTTCTAAAATGTAATTTATAAACATACTCATTTTATCGAAGCATTTTTTAACTCTTAACCTTAACTAACAGACCTAAAATACTAGTATTAAAATACATAATAATACAAGGTAAATTCCAACTGTTAGAATCATTCCGATTTTATAGAAACCGACTAAGCCGGCATACCGTTCGACAAAACCAATCTGTGGGTCGACTGGATTATAAAAGACTGTCATAGGAAACCCAATTGGGAATATCATCCGCAAATCCAGATTTTTACCTGCCCCAAGAACATAGGTTCTATCGAAAACATTGGTTTGTCTTGACTTAGAAGAAGTCTCTCTGAAATAAGCGTAGGTAAAGGTCTTTTGGTATCTTTCACCCTCGACTTGATATTACACCACTGGCAGGGAAATAAACAATTACTACAATCATACCGGATTTTACTTTGAGAATCAAGTTAACCACCAACTAGTGAAAAGAGTATAAAAAAGAAGCGTTAAAATGTACTGACCCCAAAAAGTTAGACAATTAATTTAAGCAAAGGATTTAGTTCTGTATTGTACAGGACTAAGTCCTTTTAGTTTTACCTTAATTCGTTT
>JAGZZN010000078.1 GCA_018377375.1 Streptococcus parasanguinis | reverse complement strand
CTACGCTGATTTCATCAGCTTTTACAGCCCTACTCAACTGTGCGGAGGTGGGACGATGAAATCGAATTCTAACGAATTACCGATTTCTGTCCCACTCTCACTTTTCTCACAGCGGAAAGTTTCAGTAGATGCTTGCATCAGTTGAAAATCGTGATGATGTTTTCTGCTTTGAAGAAACCATTCTTTTACTATCCAATCATTTAAAAGTTCTGTTTTGCAGAACTTTTTTTCTCCTCTTAAAAATTGTGATACAATGAAGAGAAAGTATTTCAATGACAGCTCCATCTGTTGGTGGAGCATTGGAGAAACTAGGTAGGAAGAAGAGGTAGGAATGTTAGAGAAGTGGGAGAATGTGAAAGGGACCATCAAAACGATGGGAAAAGAGTTGTCAGCGGCCTTTGATTGGGCTTTTGATCGTCTCTTTTCAAGGATTGAGCTGACCAATGAACAGTTTGTCTATGTGCTCTTGTCAGTCGTTTTTATCGTGGCCAATGCCATCTTGTGGGTGCAAAAGTTCCAAGGTTTTCCGATCACCGCAACCGAACGGCCAGAGGTTGTGTACAAGGCCAAAACACCGGCTGATCAGATTCCTCATACAGCTCGAATCATGGCGAATGGAGATCAGCTCTATCATGATCTGGTCTATATGAGTGCACAAAAAGAAGACGGAAGCTATGATTTTCATGAAAATTATGAGTATGTCAAACCCTGGCTACAAAAAGCGGATCTAGCCTTGGGTGATTTTGAGGGAACCATTAACCCGGATTACTATTTGTCAGGTTATCCTCTCTTTAATGCGCCGAGCGAAGTCGTACCAGCCATCAAGGATGCTGGTTATGATGTCATGGATTTGGGACACAACCATATCTTGGATTCAGGTCTAGATGGGGTCTATTCGACAGCCAAGGCCTTTGAAGATGCAGGCATCACACCTGTCGGTGTCTACACGCATGAAAAGAGAGGGCAAGCTCCCTTGGTGATCAAGGAAGTGAATGGCATCAAGATTGCTATTCTAGCCTATGCTTACGGCTTTAATGGGATGGAAACGACGCTCACTCCAGAGGAGCAAGCATATGTCTTGTCTGATCTGGATGAAGAGCGGATGAAGGCGGAGATCCAAAAGGCAGAGCAAGAGGCTGATATCACTATTGTCATGCCCCAGATGGGAATCGAATACCAGTTGGAGCCGACAGAAGAGCAAAAAGAGCTCTATCATAAAATGATTTCTTGGGGCGCTGATATCGTTTTTGGCGGACATCCCCATGTTGTAGAGCCTGCTGAAGTGGTCAATAAAGATGGTCAAAACAAGCTGATCATCTACTCGATGGGGAATTTTCTCTCCAATCAACGTCTGGAAACTATGGAAGGTATAGAGACTGCCCAATGGACAGAGCGTGGAGTTTTGATGGATGTGACCATCGAAAAGGTTGGTCGCAAGACACGGATTAAGACGGCTACTGCTCATCCAACCTGGGTCAGTCGGACTCCAAAGGGAACCTATTCTCCTGAAGGTTATGACTTGTACAAGTACCAAACCTATATTTTGGAAGATTTTATCAAGGGTGGCAAATACCGCGATAAGCTAGATGAGGAGACCAAGGAGAGAGTGGACACGGCTTATCGAGAAATGAAGGAACATGTTCACTTGGACTGGCCTCAGAGTGGAAAGGAATAGAGCATGGAAGGAAATGTGAACTGGATTCCGATTGGGATTCTAGGATTGATAGTGGTGATTTGGGCAACCAAATTTCTTACAGCCATCCGCCTCAAGCAAAAGCTGAAGAAGGCTTGGGATGGGGCGCCTTTCTTTCGCAAGAAAGACACAGAAGAAAGTTTGATAGATAGTCTGGCTTATCCAGCTAAGGGAAGGACGATCGATAGCCAAGTGGATGATCAGACCTGGCATGATTTGGCTTTGGATGCGGTCTTTGATCAGCTCAACTATACCCAATCGAGCCTTGGAGCAGAGGCTCTCTATCAAAAAATGCGCCTGCTGGAATTCCAGCCTCAGGACCAGCTTCATGACTTAGAAGCCTTCTTTGAAGAGCATCCTGATTTGCGCCTCAAGGTCCAGGTCATTTTCAACCAACTGGGCAAGAAGAACCACAACATGGCGCGGAGCATTGTCGCAAATCCCGGCAAGCATTATGCAGGTTTGCCCCTCTATCTAGCCTTGGCCTGCCTTCCCATTGTCTGTCTCTTTGCCATCCCCTTTGAGCCAGTCGGTGCCATTACCCTCTTGGTGATCAGTGTGGTCTTTAATATTGTCTTTTCGAGTTTGCGCAATTGGTCCAATAAAATCCGTCTGGATAATGTTAGCTATCTGGTCCGCATCTTTGCTTCGGCAGAACGCTTGAGCCATCTAGCCTTGCCACAACAAGAAGAACTAAAGCAAGCGGTCAAACCCTTTAAGAAAACGCGGATCCTTGCCAGTGTCTTGCAGAGTCCAACGGGGACCTCTGAGATGGAAATTGTTCTCCTCTACCTCAACGTTCTCTTTTTACTCCCGCAGATCGCTCAGGTCTATATTTACAATCAGGTGAAAGCTCATCAAAAAGAGGCCCAGAAGCTTCTGGATCTCCTAGGTGAGATGGAAGTCGCCATTAGTCTCTTGCGCCACAAGCGGGAGCTAGAAGTTGTCTGCCAGCCAGTCTTTACGGAAACGGGTGGCATTGAGGGTGAGACGCTCTATCATCCCTTGCTGTCCAATCCGATTGCGAATGATGTGCATTTTCAAAAAAATATGGTCATCAGTGGGGATAATGCGTCCGGGAAATCGACCTATCTGAAAACTGTCGCCATCAATGCCATTTTGTCTCAAGGGTTAGGCTTTGCCTATGGAGAAAGATTGGCCCTTCCTTACGGTCATGTCCTAACGGCTATGGATGTGAGCGATGACATTGAAGTTGGAGATAGCTACTTTATCACTGAGAGTAAAGCTATTTTGCGTATGATTCAGCATCTGAAGGAGTCTGGTTTTCATTACTTCTTTATTGACGAGCTCTTTAAGGGGACCAATACCATCGAGCGGATCGGATCAGGCCTTGGGATTGTCCGCTGGTTAGCTGCCCAAAACTGCCTCTACATGATCTCCAGTCATGATATTGAGCTGGTCGCAGCTTCTGGTGAGGTCAATGATAATTACCATTTTGACAGTCGTTATGTGGATGGCAAGATCGTCTTTGACTACCAGATCAAGCCAGGGTCAGCCGTGACCAAGAATGCGGTCAATACCCTAGAAAGTCTGCATTATCCAGAGGAGATTACGCAAACAGCCAAGGAATTGATTGACCAGTATGAAGAGACGGGACACTGGTCTTTGAAAGAAATTGAAAAATAATGAAAATGAACGAAGGAGTTTGTCAATGATCGGTTTAGGGACCTTCTATAATGCCTTAGGGGTCGTGTTTGGTGGGCTATTAGGATTGCTCATCGGTCAACGTTTGTCAGAAGATTTTCATGAGACCCTTCTGAAAGTGACAGGAGTTGCTGTTTTTGTCTTGGGCATTGCAGGGACCTTGGAAAAGATGCTGGTGGTGCATGGAAGTCATGTGGAAAGTCACGGCAGTATGATGTTGATTCTGAGTCTAGTAATCGGGACCATTATCGGGGAACTCTTGAAGATTGAGGAGGGTTTTGAGCGCCTGGGAACCTGGCTGAAGGAAAAGACGGGCAACCAAGGTGATACCAGCTTTGTCGATGCCTTTATGACGACGGCCTTGACCATTTGTATCGGGGCTATGGCGGTAGTCGGAGCTGTCCAGGATGGCTTGACAGGCGACACTTCGACCTTGTTGGCCAAGGCTATTCTGGATATGGTCATCGTTCTGGTCTTGACCGTTTCAAAAGGAAAGGGTGCCATCTTTGCGGTGGTTCCACTTGTGATCTTTCAGGGGGCGATTACGCTTTTGGCCCATTTGATCGCACCAATCATGACCCCACAAGCCCTTTCGAATCTGTCACTAGTTGGCTCCAGCCTCATTCTCTGTGTAGGGATCAACCTCATCTGGGGCAAACGAATCAAGGTCGCTAATCTCCTGCCTGCAGTGCTGATTGCCATTATTTGGGCCTTTGTTGGGTGAAAAATAGAAGCTAACCGGTAAAGACTGGTTAGCTTTTTTGCTTGCCTTTGTAGTCTTGTTAGAAAAAGGAAGGTGCTCCGAAAAATGGGGACTTTTTCTTTTTGCAAATACGGGAATTCATTTATGGAAAACCTGATTTTTGGTATGATAGTCGTAATTTCGAATAGGGAGGTTGGAGTCGCCATGAGTGATTTGAATCAGACAGTTGCATTTATTAAAGAAATCGAGAAATTAAAGTCAGTAACAAGGTTTAATAGAACCCTTGATGGACGGTTTGAAAATAGTGCCGAGCATTCCTGGCAGGGCGCGATAGCTGCGATGGTTCTTCAAGATTATTATCCTGAAAAATTGAATATGGAAAAGGTGATTTCTATGTTACTGATCCATGATTTAGGTGAGATTTATGCTGGAGATACTTGGGTGTTTGATGATGAAAAAAAGCTTCATGTTCATGATAGAGAGCTAGAATCTATAGAAAAAACAATGAGCCTCCTTCCAGAAGCAACATATGTGAATATGAAAAATTCGTGGTTGGAGTTTGAAAAAGGGCAGAGTCCTGAGGCAAGATATGCAAGAGTGATTGATGCATTGGTACCACTGATCAATCACTTGGAAGTATCAGAAGTCAATTATAATCCTGATCATATCCGTTCAGAGATGGTATTAGAAAAGAAAAAATTTATAAAAAGTGAATCGGAAGAATTATGGAAACTGACGGAAGAGTTGGTTCATGAAAGTGTAGAAAAGGGCTTATATTTATAAGATCCTTTGGCCATCAGTAACAACTTTCAGCCCAAGAGGAAGCCACCTGTTTTCACGGGTGGTTTTGACTTGCTTGATCTGTGGTATAATGGGAACAGATAGTTTGCACCCTATGAAAGGGAAAAGGTTAGATTGTATGATTAAGTTGATTGCAACAGATATGGATGGAACCTTATTAGATGAACGAGGAGAGGTGGATCTTCCGCGTCTGGAAAGGCTGTTGGACCACTTGGATCAAAAAGGGATTCGCTTTGTCATTGCGACGGGAAATGAAATCCATCGCATGCGCCAGCTCTTGGGTCCCTTGGTCAAGCGGGTGACCCTGGTCGTCGCCAACGGAGCTCGGATTTTTGAGAATGACCAGATGGTTCTAGGAAAATTCTGGGATCGGGAATTGGTGGAGGCGGTTCTTGCTTATTTTAAGGGACAGGAAATTTCAGACCAGCTGGTTGTCTCAGCTGTCAATGGTGGCTTTGTCAAGGAAGGCACGGTCTTTACAGAAGTTGAAAAATTCATGCAGCCGGAAGTGATTGAAGCCTTGTACAAGCGAATGAAGTTTGTTCCGGAATTGACAGCCGATTTGTTTGACCAGGTGCTTAAAATGAGCTTGGTGGTTGGCTTGGATCGTCTTGATCAAGTGAGTCAGGAAGTCCAACAGGCTTTTGGAGATCAGCTCATGGCGGTTTCAAGTGGTTTTGGGAGCATGGATCTCTTACAAGCAGGTATTCACAAGGCTTGGGGACTGGCTCAATTAATGGAGAAATGGCAGCTTGATGCTAGTCAGGTCATGGCCTTTGGGGATAGTGGAAACGACATCGAAATGCTTGAAATGGCTGCTCACTCCTATGCGGTGGCCAATGCAGAAGAAGCTGTCAAGGCTGTTGCCAAACACCTAGCACCGAGCCATCAAGAAGGCGGTGTCTACCAAGTGATCGAAGAGTATCTAGGATTGACCCCCTGGGAACAAGTGAAAGGAAAGAAGTAGATGGCGGTACAACTGTTAGAAGACTGGCTCTTAAAGGAGCAGGAGAAAGTCATAACAACCTATCGGGAGCTCAATCAAGAGCCTCTGAAGGAGCCTGGTTTGATCTTTGTCGGGGACTCTATCGTAGAGTATTTCCCCATTCATGAACTATTACAAAGTCCAAAACACATGGTCAATCGAGGAGTACGAGGCTATAAGACGGATCTCCTTCGTCAGCATCTAGACGCCCATGTTTTTGGAACGGCGGTGGATCAGATCTTTCTCTTGATCGGGACCAATGATATCGGAAAAGAAATTCCTCAAAAGGAAACCTTAGACAATGTAGAAGCGGTCTTGCAAGCAATCATGCGGGATTTTCCGCTGACCCACATCAACCTGATCTCGATTTTACCAGTGAGTCAAGAAGAGCGCTACAAACAAAAGGTCTATGTGCGGACCAATGATAAAATTCAAGCCCTCAATCAGGCTTATCAAGAATTGGCCCAAGCCTACCACCAGGTCAGCTATGTCGATGTGTATTCGTCTTTATTGGATGAAGTGGGGCAGTTAGCAGAAGCCTATACGACAGATGGCCTCCATCTAAGTGTGGCCGGGTATCGCATCCTAGCCCAAGCTCTGCAGGAGATAGTATAGAGATAAAAATAGGGAGTGAAAAAAGCCCAATCAGACAGATCTTCAAAGGAAGATTTGTTTTTTTTTTTTTTTAATTTTTTTGTTGACAAATGTAAATCTTAGGTGTAAAATAACATCATAAGGTTTACGAATGTAGATCGTGAAAGGAGGAGCCATGCAAATTTCTAATGCGGAATGGCGCATCATGAAGATTATCTGGATGGAAGGCAAGCAGACCAGCACGGATTTGATCGCCGTCTTGTCCGAGCGCTTTGACTGGTCGAAG
>JAGZZN010000077.1 GCA_018377375.1 Streptococcus parasanguinis | reverse complement strand
TCATCCTAAAACTTTTCTTTTTTCATATGAGGTTGAAGCGACCTCATATCATCTATCTAAGTTCGCTTAGATGATGAAATCTCCTAACTCCTAGCAATCGGTATTTCCGGTTGCTTTTTTTTGAAAAAAGTTAAAAAAAGTGTTGACAGCCAACTAGTTTTTCTGTAGAATAATAAGAGTCTTTTGGGGTATAGCCAAGCGGTAAGGCAAGGGACTTTGACTCCCTCATGCGTTGGTTCGAATCCAGCTACCCCAGTTCTACTTGAGGGTAGAGACACAGATTATGGTCCGTTGGTCAAGGGGTTAAGACACCGCCTTTTCACGGCGGTAACACGGGTTCGAATCCCGTACGGACTATAAGTGCCAGCTAGAGAAAGCTGGTTTTTTTGTGTCCTTTTTGATAAAATAGAGGGGTTGACTGGCCTAGGCCAGACATTTTATACCACTTTAAAATCATAAATGACAAGACCTCGACCCGAAGAAATAACTTTGTTTAGTGATGGTTATCAGATGATGCCAAGCAGTTGGTCGAGTCGTGGTTTTATTTGAATAAGTAAACAGATAATAAGGAAATGCAATGACATACTATAACGTTGGAAAGATTGTAAATACACAGGGCTTACAGGGGGAACTTCGTGTTTTGTCTGTAACAGATTTTGCGGATGAACGTTTTAAGAAGAAGAGTGTCCTAGCCCTTTTTGATGACAAAGATAATTACATTATGGATGTTGAGATTGCGAGTCATCGTAAACATAAAAACTTTGATATCGTTAAATTTAAGGGACTTTACCATATCAATGATGTAGAGAAGTATAAGGGTTGTAGCCTCAAGATTGCTGAGGAAAATCTAACAGATCTTGATGACGGTGAATTTTACTACCATGAGATCATTGGCCTTGATGTTTATGAAGGTGATACTTTGATTGGTCAGGTCAAAGAGATTCTCCAACCGGGCGCTAATGATGTTTGGGTAGTAAAACGTAAAGGCAAAAAAGATTTGCTCTTGCCATACATCCCGCCTGTAGTTCTCGATGTTGATGTTGCAGCTGGACGTGTTGAGGTTGAGCTCATGGAAGGATTAGACGATGAAGATTGATATCTTGACCCTATTTCCAGATATGTTTGCTCCCTTAGAGCATTCCATTGTTGGTAAGGCAAAGGATAAGGGCCTTCTAGAAATCAACTATCACAATTTTCGTGAAAATGCGGAGAAGGCTCGTCACGTAGATGATGAACCTTACGGTGGCGGTCAAGGTATGTTGCTACGTGCCCAGCCAATTTTTGATACCTTTGACAAGTTAGACGTCACAAAACCTCGCGTTATTCTCTTAGATCCTGCGGGTCGTACCTTTGATCAGGCCTATGCAGAAGAATTGGCGCAAGAAGAGGAATTGGTCTTTATCTGTGGTCACTATGAGGGCTATGATGAGCGCATCAAAACCTTAGTGACAGATGAGATTTCCTTGGGAGATTTTGTCTTAACTGGGGGAGAGTTGGCTGCAATGACTATTGTAGATGCGACTGTCCGCTTGATTCCTGAAGTTTTAGGTAAGGAAGCTAGTCATAAGGATGATAGTTTCTCATCAGGGCTTTTGGAATTTCCACAGTACACGCGCCCAGCTGAGTTTCGTGGCATGAAGGTGCCAGATGTTCTCTTGTCAGGGCACCACGTCAATATTCGACGTTGGCGTATGGAACAGAGTTTGCGTAAGACTTGGGAGCGTCGACCAGACCTCTTGGAAAACTATGACTTTACGGATGAAGAACGTCAGATTTTAGAAGAGATAAAAGCAGAAGGAAAATAAAATGTCAGAAGAAAAGATTTACGATATTACCATTATCGGTGGTGGGCCAGTAGGACTTTGGGCTGCCTTTTACGCCGGTCTACGTGGTATGACTGTTAATATTATTGAGAGTCTGTCAGAGCTTGGTGGACAACCTGCCGTTCTCTATCCAGAGAAGAAAATCTACGATATTCCAGCCTTTCCGCAAACGACAGGTGCGGAATTGACAGAAAATCTCTTGACTCAACTTAAGCGTTTTGAAGATCGTATCAGCATTCATTTGAAAGAAGAAGTGCAAACCTTTGAAAAGAAAGAAGGCATCTTCACAATTGCTACTAGTAAGGGCCAACACTTGTCTAAGGCTATCGTCATTGCTTGTGGGAATGGTGCCTTCGCTCCCCGTCCTTTGGGTGTGGACAATGAAGAAGATTATGCGGACAATAACTTGTTCTATAATGTGCATAGCCTTGACCAATTTGCCGGCAAGAAGGTTGTGATTGCTGGTGGTGGAGATTCAGCTGTTGACTGGGCTAATCACTTGGATGGGATTGCTGAGAGCGTGACTTTGATTCACCGTCGTGATGCCTTTCGTGCCCATGAGCATAGTGTAGAGCTTCTTCATCAATCGTCAGTTAATGTGATGACGCCTTATGTGCCACTTGAAATTAAGGGTGAAAATGGTCTTGCCCAAAGTTTGACCGTTCAAAAAGTTAAGTCAGATGAGGTTGTGGAATTGCCACTTGATGCCCTTATTGTTAGCTTTGGTTTCTCAACCAACAATAAAAACCTTCGTAACTGGAATGTTGATTACAAACGCTCTAGCGTTACTGTTAATGCGCAGTTTGAAACCTCACAAGAAGGTGTTTATGCTATCGGTGATGCGGCAGAATATGAGGGTAAGATTGATTTGATTGCTGTGGGAATGGGTGAAGCTCCTATCGCTATCAACCAAGCTATCCAATATATTGATCCAGACGGTAAGAATCGTCCGGTTCACTCAACATCATTAATTGAAGAATAATGTCAAAAGAAGGAAAGTCTCAAAAAAAAGACTTTGTCTTCAATCTAAGGAGAGACCTATCTCTCTTTTTTCATGTCTAAAAACGTGGTATAATACACCTATGGCTACAACGAAAAAAACGAAAAAAGGGACTGCTTCTAAGAACAGTAAGAAGCGGCTTACAAAAGCAGAATTAGACAGACAGAAGGCGATTAAGCGAATGCTATGGACCTTCTTTTTTGCCTTTGTTTTAATTTTCCCAGTCTTTCGATTGGGTTTCTTTGGGGTTACCCTCTATAATCTCTTTCGAGTATTTGTGGGGAGTATGGCTTATCCTTTAATTTTTGCTATCTATGTTTATCTCTTTGGCTTTAAATGGTTACGTAAACATAGTAACTACGTAACAGGATTTTGGATGATCTTCGCGGGTCTCTTGTTGGAGTTTCACGCCTATCTCTTTAGTCTAGAACGCATGAGTGGTCTGGATATTTTCCCTGGTACCAAGGACTTGCTTTTTGGGGAACTGGTCAGTGTGCAAGTAGCTCGTTTTGCGGGTGGTGGTATGTTAGGGGCTCTCCTATACCAACCGTTTTCCTTCCTCTTTTCAAATATCGGTAGCTTCATGATTGGCGTATTGATCATTCTCTTGGGTGCCTTCATTCTTAGCCCTTGGGATGTCTTGGATATCATGGAGTATACTAAGGAAGCTTGGCAGAAAGGGGCTGAGAAGCGTTTGGAACGGACTGCTCAACGTCAGGAAAAGAAGGCAGAACGTCAGGCTCAGAAAGAACGTGAGGCGGAAGAACGTGCCGAAGCCGAGCGTCTGGCTGATTTAACTGTTGACGAGGAGACGGGAGAAATCTTAGATGATGCCGCAGAGGAGTTACCACAAGAAACTGAGATTTTTGCACCTGAACCTGAAATCAATGATTATGCCTCTGAGGACTACTATGATAATCTCCCTCCAGAGGATTATGAGGATTTTCAAGAAGATTATGCACCTTATCCAGAGGATGTGCCAACCGAGGAGTTTCCGCCATCTATGGTTGTTGAGGGAGATGATGCACCTGTCGAGGTTGATTTCACACCGAAGGAGCTCTTACAGTATAAATTACCTCAGATAGATCTCTTTGCACCTGATAAGCCTAAGAGTCAATCTAAAGAGAAAAACATCGTTCGTAAGAATATTAGAATCTTAGAAGATACTTTCAAGAGTTTCAATATTGACGTCAAGGTTGAGCGAGCCGAAATTGGACCATCAGTGACCAAGTACGAGGTCAAGCCTGCTGTTGGGGTTCGTGTTAATCGCATTTCAAATCTAGCTGATGACTTGGCTCTGGCTCTAGCTGCGAAAGATGTCCGTATTGAGGCCCCTATTCCTGGAAAGTCTTTAGTTGGGATCGAAGTGCCTAACTCTGAGATTGCGACGGTTTCTTTCCGTGAACTTTGGGAACAGTCCAAGACGGATCCTAATAAGCTCTTGGAAGTTCCTCTCGGTAAGGCAGTTGATGGCTCGGCTCGTAGCTTTGATTTGGGACGGATGCCTCACTTGCTGGTGGCTGGGTCAACAGGTTCTGGTAAATCGGTTGCGGTTAACGGAATCATCTCTAGTATTCTTATGAAGGCTCGTCCTGACCAGGTTAAGTTCCTCATGGTTGATCCTAAGATGGTTGAGCTCTCTGTTTATAATGATATTCCTCATCTCCTTATCCCTGTGGTGACCAACCCACGTAAGGCCGCCAAGGCTCTTCAAAAAGTGGTAGATGAGATGGAAAACCGTTACGAACTCTTTAGTAAGTTTGGCGTACGTAACATTGCTGGCTACAATGCCAAGGTTGAAGATTGGAATGCCCAATCCCAAGAAAAACAGATTCCCCTACCTTTAATTGTGGTTATCGTTGATGAGCTGGCTGACTTGATGATGGTAGCCAGTAAGGAAGTGGAAGATGCTATCATTCGTTTGGGACAAAAAGCGCGTGCTGCGGGAATTCACATGATTCTCGCCACTCAACGTCCGTCGGTTGATGTTATCTCTGGTTTGATTAAGGCCAATGTGCCTTCTCGTGTGGCCTTTGCGGTGTCTTCGGGAACAGATAGTCGTACCATTTTAGATGAAAATGGGGCAGAAAAGCTACTCGGACGTGGTGATATGCTTTTCAAACCGATTGATGAGAACCACCCTGTTCGTCTACAAGGTTCCTTCATTTCTGATGATGACGTGGAACGTATTGTGACCTTTATAAAGGATCAGGCTTCTGCTGACTACGATGAGAGCTTTGACCCTGGTGAAGTTTCTGAGAATGATTTTGGTGGAGGTTCGTCTGCCAATGGTGGTAGCTCAGAAGGAGACCCTCTCTTTGAAGAAGCTAAGGCTTTGGTCCTTGAAACACAAAAAGCCAGTGCTTCCATGATTCAGCGACGTCTGTCAGTTGGTTTCAACCGTGCCACTCGTTTAATGGAAGAATTGGAAGAAGCCGGTGTTATCGGACCGGCTGAAGGCACCAAACCCCGTAAGGTTTTGATGACTCAAGAATAATGAACTGAAAAGAGTCATAAGACTGGTTTTGAAAGGAATTAGAACAGACAAAAGAAATGAGAAAAATGAGTATTTTGCCATTTGTTTTCTCATTCTTTTTTTATGTTCAAAATAGACCAAAAAATTGCAAAATATTCCATAAGAACGCTTACAAAACGAACTTTTTCTGCTATAATAGGAGAAAAAGTGAGTAATAAAAACTAAGGAGTTAAAAAATGGACAATTTATTAACCGTTCATTTTCATAGTATGCATGGCGACTATTCCCGATATAGTATGTGGAAGTGGCTAGATGGTTATTGGGGCGAAGAGGCCCATTTTTCACGTGAGGATGATTTTGGCCTTGTTGGTCAGGTTACTTCTCCCTCCAATCGTTTTATTGATTCTGTCAATCTTTTGGTCAAAACGGAAGACTGGTCGAGGCAAACACATGATTATCGTGTCCGACGCTTCCTAGGGGATGCTCCCAATGCTATTTGGATAGTTGAAGGTGATCCAACGGTTTATTATTCTAAACAGGCAGCCTTGACTAGCCATAGTTTTGAAGGTCGCGACCAGCATGCCTTTGATATGGCTCTTCGTAGACAGGAATTTGATCAAAAGTGGGGTTTTCAAGGTTGGTTAGGGCATAAGTATGAAAAAGGGGCTACAGAGTTTCGCCTTTGGTCACCACTAGCTCGTCGTGTGCAGCTCTTACTTTTTAAAAAGGGCAGTAAAAATCCTAAGGTCATTAAGATGAGCCGAGGAACCAGTGTCAATAAGGATCGTCATGAGATGAATACTCACGGTGTTTGGAGTACCACTGTCAAAAAGGATTTGGATGGGGTAGCCTACCAGTTTCGTGTTTATCATGAGGAAAGCTTCTATCAGGATACGAGAGACCCTTATAGCATCGCCCTTAGCTTAGATAATAAAAAAAGTTTAGTGGTCGATCCTAAGCGACTTGTACCAAGAGGGTATGAAAAGGTTACGAAGCAAAAAGCGAGCTGGCGTAATGAAAATGCTTGCTCATCCGTTATCTGTGAAATGCACCTCCGTGATTTCTCAATCTCAGAGACGTCTGGTGTTAAGAAGTCCTATAGAGGGACATACCTGGGTGCCTGTCAGAAAGGGACTAAAAATGCCCAAGGAGATGTGACTGGTTTTGATTACCTCAAACGCATGGGTTACAATTATGTCCAGTTGCAACCGGTCTTTGATCACCATAAAACCTACGATAAAGATGGGAAGCTTCTCTATAACTGGGGGTATGATCCTGAGAATTATAATGTCCCAGATCGTCAATTTGCTGCTGATCAAAAGAATCCCGTGGCACCAATTTTAGAGCTTAAGAAGATGATTCAGGCCTACCATGAGGCAGGCATTGGGGTCATCATGGATGTGGTTTATAACCATACTTACTCTTCTTACAGCTCTCCCTTCCAACTGTCTGTGCCGGCCTATTACTACCGTATGCATGACAATGGGTCTTTCCAAGACGGGTCAGGATGTGGAAATGAAACAGCCAGTGAAAAGGAAATGTACCGTAAGTATATGATTGATTCTTTGACCTATTGGGCAGAAGAATTTGGAGTGGATGGTTTCCGT
>JAGZZN010000076.1 GCA_018377375.1 Streptococcus parasanguinis | reverse complement strand
TTGACCTGAATTTTCCGCAAGGATTTTTTCCAAGTTATTCCGTGTTTTGAGCAAGTGTTCTGCTGCAATCGCCATATCGGTTTGTTGGGTACCACCACCAGTACCACCCATTGGTTGGTGAATCATGTACTCTGCGTTTGGCAACATGAAGCGTTTGCCCTTCGCACCACTTGAAGCGATAATAGTTCCCATAGAAGCAGCCATCCCCATGACAATGGTTTGGACATCTGACTTGATAAAGTTCATAGTATCTACAATGGCGAGACCTGCAGAGACAGAGCCCCCTGGTGTATTGATATACATATAGATATCTTTTGTATTATCTTGGGCATCCAAGAAGAGCAATTGAGCGATAATGGAGTTAGCCATTTGGTCCTCAACTGGTCCTGTTACCATGATAATTCGATCTTTCAACAGACGGGAATAAATATCGTAAGAACGTTCTCCACGACTGGTTTGTTCAATAACTACTGGAATCATCTATTCTTCTCCTTTAGTATCCATTCATTCTCACGATTCGTGAGGTTCAAAGTATATGTGCTATTATAAACCAATGGTCAAAAAAGGTCAAATCTTAAGCACCTTTCGAACTTATAATGAATGGTTTCTTTATTTGGTACCGAATAAACGGTCACCTGCATCTCCAAGACCAGGAACAATGTAGCCATGTTCATTCAAATGATCATCGAGGGCTGCTGTAAAGATATCAACATCTGGGTGAGCTTCTTGAAGAGCTTTCACCCCTTCTGGCGCTGATACCAAGCAGACAAACTTGATATGGCTAGCGCCACGTTTTTTCAAGGAATCAATAGCTAGAATAGCAGATCCACCCGTAGCAAGCATCGGGTCTACTACAAAGATACGACGTTGATCAATATCTTCTGGCAATTTCACCAAGTATTCAACTGGTTTCAAGGTTTCTTCATCACGGTACATCCCGATATGGCCAACCTTAGCAGCTGGTACCAAACTCAAGAGACCATCGACCATCCCAATCCCTGCACGAAGAATTGGGACAATAGCCAATTTCTTCCCTGCGATTTGCTTTTGAACGGTTTTAGTAATAGGAGTTTCAATCTCAACATCTTCAAGAGGCAATTCACGCAACACTTCGTAGCCCATCAACATAGCAATTTCATCTACCAATTCACGAAAGGCCTTCGTAGAGGTATCCGTGCGACGGAGAATAGACAATTTGTGTTGAATCAGTGGATGTGTAATAACTTCTAATTTTCCCATTTTGAGATCCTTCTTTCTAAGCTGTTATTATTCAAAAAAGAGCTATGATAAAAGCGGAGTCAAGCTCTACTCTTTCTTTCAGTCCCTCTTTGATACTCACAGCACATGGAAATCTTCATTTCCAACTTTACATTCTTCTTATTATACCAAATTTTACCAAAAAAAGAGAGCCCTTACACTTAATTTTTTAAGTTCGGACTCACTCTTTCTATCAATCAATTACAACCATTCTTTGTACTTCTTAATATAGATACGTTTGACAACCGTCACACTCAGCATATAAAGGACGATAATCGCAAACAATAGAACAAAGTACAATCCATTTAGTTGGCTCAACTTCAAGATAGAAGCCAAAGGACTATATGGAAGGGAGGTTACAAAGAAGGCTGCTGCTAGAGTCGTCACCACGACTGAGAAGGCTGGACGACTTTGGATAAATGGCAGTTTTGGTGAACGCAACATATGGATAACCATGGTTTGAGACCACATGGATTCGATAAACCATCCAGTTTGGAACACCATGATAAAGGCTGCTGCATCTGCTGCTCCATGGTTGTAGCCATGACCTAAAATCATAGGAACAACAAGGAAGTAAAGAAGCATGTAGGTAATAATATCAAATACAGATGAAATGGGACCAATCCAGGCCATAAAACGCATGATAGAGTTTGCTTCCCAGATACGAGGTTTCTTGAGGAATTCCTTGTCGACATTGTCAAAAGGAAGGGCGATACAAGAAAGATCATAGATAAGATTGAGCACAATCAAATGAACGGGAGCCATTGGAAGGAAAGGCAAAAAGATGCTGGCGAAGAGCAGAGAAAAGATGTTCCCGAAGTTAGAAGAGACCGTCATCTTGATGTACTTGGTCATATTGGCATAGACCTTGCGGCCTTCAACCAAACCTTTTTCAAGGACCATCAAGTCCTTATCCAGAAGGATGACATCTGCCGTTTCCTTGGCGATATCCACAGCGGTATCCACGGAGATCCCAACGTCTGAGACCTTCATGGATGGAGCATCGTTGATCCCATCTCCCATGTAACCCACCTTGTGGCCATTATTCTTGAGGCAGAGGATGATCCGCGCTTTTTGATCGGGTGATAATTTGGCAAAGACCGTTGTTGTTTCCACAACTTGTGCTAACTCTTGGTCAGTCATCGTATCGATTTCGCTTCCTAAAAGAATCCGCTCTACATCTAGTCCTACTTTTTCACAGACAGCTTGGGTGACCTTTTCATTGTCCCCAGTTAAGATCTTGGTGGTTACCCCATATTCTGCAAGAGCTTTGATCGCTGGAGCTGCAGAAGGTTTTGGTGGATCAAGAAAGGCAAGGTAACCAGTTAGGATCATGTCTCGTTCATCTTCAACACTAAAGATGTCATTTTCGTCCAAATCGGTTTTGTAGCTAACACCCAAAACACGAAGTCCTTGTTCATTTAACTGAGCAACTTCAGCGAGGACCTCTTGACGAACTTCATCTGTCAGGCGTTTAATCTCACCTTTGTATTCAACATAAGTCGATACAGAAAGCATTTCTTCCAAGGCACCCTTGGTCACCATGCTGACCACACCGTCTTCGTCTTTGACAATGACACTCATGCGACGACGTTCAAAATCAAAGGGCAATTCATCAATCTTATGGAAGGTTTGATCCAGGTCGCGAACAATTTCATGTTTCTTGGCTTCTTTCTGGGTCCGATTGATAATCGCTCGGTCCATCAAATTTTTTAGCCCGGTTTGGAAATAGGAATTCAAGTAAGCCCGGCGAAGGACTGATAGATCCAACTCGCCATGGATATCAAGCGGATACTCCAAAACGATTTCATCTTGGGTCAAGGTTCCTGTCTTATCAGTACACAAAATATCGATAGCGCCGAGGTCTTGGATGGCATTGAGCTTTTTGATAACGACTTTTTCTTTTGCCATAATGATGGAGCCCTTAGCAAGACTCGCTGTAATAATCATCGGCAGCATTTCCGGAGTCAAACCAACCCCAACGCTGAGGGCAAAGACACCCGCTTCTAACCAGTCACCATCTGTGAGGCCATTGATCACAAAGACAATGGGCACCATCACTAACATGAGCCGAATCAAGAGCCAAGAGATGGTATTCATTTCTCTCTCAAATGAGGTTGGTTCGTCATAAGTGTTGATGGTTTGCTCAATAGCTCCCATCATGGTTTCATCTCCCACGACCAAGACCAAGGCTGTCGCCCGTCCGGAGATGACATTGGTCCCCATAAAGGCCAAACTTTCACTTTCCAAGAGACTATCTAGATTTTGACTGTCGGCTTTTCTGAGACAAACCTTTTCAACAGCATCACTTTCCCCCGTGAGACCAGATTGTTGGACAAAGAAGTCACGGGAATCAATCAAGACCACATCTGCTGGGATCATATCGCCGGCACTTAGTTTGATCACATCACCTACGACGATTTCATCGATCGGAATTTCTTGTTCCGATCCATCACGCAGAACGGTCGCTGTATTGACAATCATACGTGATAAGTTGCTAGCTGCTTTGTCGCTCCGCAATTCTTGAATGAAGCGGATACCACCAGAGATCAAGACCAAGGTCACAATGATGATGGAGGTCGTTGGATCCTGTTCACCTGGTTTTGCTAGCCAGACATTAGTAATGAAGGAAACCAGCGCAATGACCAACAAAATCACCGTAAAAGGATTGATGATCGATTCGTAGATCTTTTTGATCATGGAATCTTCTTGACCTTTTGTGATGACATTTTCGCCATAAATATCACGGTTTTCTTCTACTTTATCGTCAACCAAACCAAGGGCACTGGTTTTGTAGTTGGCAAAGGTGCTTTCAAGTGGTTCTTGAAGAGCAGCAATGAGTCTTTCTTTATTTGTTTGCATTAGTATCTCCTTTTTCAATCAGGAGCCAATCACTTTTGGAGTCCCTACGACACAAATCAGCGATTGGCTGGTTCGGTGCGGTTCGGGATGATCGTCGATTTGTATCATAGCTCTCTCCTTTCTCTTTTCTTGGTAAGGCATAAAAAAGAGTCCTACCCTCGATCGGTAGGACTCATGAAACTCGTCATTTATTTTTCAATCAAAACTCTCAAAAAACTGACCGTCCAAGCTTTAGCTCCACAAGGCAATGAAATGAACTTAGTCTTGACCTTTGCGATCAGAACTGTTGACCAACGAGTAGTGTCTCCACTGCTTTGCGGTAGTCATCCGTATCCTTGTGGTAGCCTCACCTACCGTATTTCGAGTATATTGTACTCCTTCACTTACAGAAAGTCAACACTTATTTGTGAAAAGTTTCCACCAAGCGTTTGGTGATTTCTTCAATGAGGGTGAAGGGAGCTGCCACATTGAGGCGGGCATGCAAGGTTCCTTCTTTTCCGAAATCTGTTCCACGGTTCAAAATCAATTTGGCTTGGTCATGGATTTTAGCATGCAGCTCATCATCGGTATAAGGATAGGCTGAAAAGTCCAACCAAAGAAGATAGGTTCCTTGGGGCTTCATGACACGGATTTTGGTCTTTTCATGCAATTCATCTACGACATAGTCAATGTGTTTTTCAAAGACTTGCTTGAGCTCTGTCAACCAAGGTTTGCCGTGACGATAAGCCGCTTCTGTTGCAATATAGCCCAATCCTGAGATTTCATGTTGATTATTGGCCAATTGCCGTTGTTTAAAAGCCGTACGAAGCTTTGGATTTTCAATGACCACATAGGAATTTTTTGTTCCTGCAATATTGAAAGTCTTGGTTGCACTGGTTAAGATCAAACTGAAGTCTTTAAAGCTGGGATCAACTGTGTTAAAGCTGGTATGACGGTGGCCAAACAAGGCCAAATCTTGGTGGATCTCATCTGAAACGAGAAGGACACCATGTTTTTGACAGAGGTGGCCGATTTTTTCCAAGACTTCACGATCCCATACACGGCCTCCAGGATTGTGCGGATTACACAAAACATAGAGTTTAACCTCTTGCTCCACAATGTCTTTTTCCAGCTGATCAAAATCAATTTGGAAAAGACCATCCTTTTCAATTAATGAATTTTCGATCAATTTTCGACGATTGAGCTTGACACTTCGGGCAAATGGAGGATAGACCGGCGTATTGATTAAGACAGCATCCCCTTCCTTGGTGAAAGCTTGAATAGCTGTTGAAATGGCTGGAACAACACCTTCGATAAAGACGACAGCTTCCTTGTCAAAGGAATAGCCATGCTCTTCTTTTTCCCAATCAAGGATAGACTGGTAGAGGCTATCCGATGCATAGGTGTAGCCATAGACCATTTGGTCTGCATAGCCGATAACTGCTTCTCGTACTTCTGGAATGACATTAAAATCCATGTCCGCGATCCAAGCTGGAATGATTTCTGGATCTGTCTCAGTTTCTTTCCACTTGTAGGTATGGTGGGTCAAGCGATTCGGTAAAGTCGTGAAATCATATTTGGTCATCTTAAGCCTCCAATGCTTGTTTCAAATCTTCAATCAAATCATCCGCATCTTCGATTCCGATGGACAACCGAAGAAGATCATCTGTCAAACCGTATGAATGGCGAACTTCTGCAGGAATGTCCGCATGGGTCTGAGTGGTAGGATAAGTGATCAAGCTTTCAACTCCGCCAAGGCTTTCTGCAAAGGTAAAGACTTGAAGGGAATTCAACAAGTTAGGAATTTTTTTCTCATCTTGAATTTTAAAGGAGACCATTCCACCTTTTCCAGTGTAGAGGACTTCTTTGACCTGAGGCGATGTTTTCAAAAACTCGACCACCTTGCGAGCATTCTCTGTGGAGCGCTCCATCCGGATAGAAAGCGTCTTGAGACCACGGATTAGCAGATAGCTATCAAATGGGGAAAGAACAGCACCTGTCGTATTCAAATTGTAAAAGAGTTTGTCATACAAGTCTGCCTCATTTGTCACGACAACACCAGCCAAGACATCGTTGTGACCAGCTAGGTACTTAGTTGCTGAATGAAGAACAATATCCGCTCCCTCTTCAATCGGACGTTGATAGATCGGGCTATAGAAGGTATTGTCTACCACGACTTTGGCACCTTTTGCATGGGCCAATTTAGCTAAATGAGCAATATCAAATTCCAACATCAATGGATTGGTTGGTGTTTCAATATAGAGGACATCCACCGGATCATGATCTAGATGGTGGATCAGTTCTTCTTCTGTATTGGCATAGGTGAAAGAGAAACGACCCTCTTGCTCTTGTTGGTTAAACCAGCGGAAAGAACCTCCATAAAGGTCACGAACGGCTAAGACTTTTGAACCAACTGGGAAAATGCTAAAAGCAAGCACAATAGCTGACATTCCAGAGCTTGTCGCCAAAGCATAATCTGCACTTTCGATAGCTGCCAAAGTCTTCTCAGCTGTTGCGCGTGTTGGATTTTTCGTACGGGTATAGTCAAAACCTGTAGACTGACCAAATTCTGGGTGTTGGTAAGTCGTAGAGAAATGCAAAGGAGTCGTCAAAGCTCCCGTTGCTTGATCCGACTTGATTCCTGCCTGTGCCAAAATCGTATTGATATTGCGTTTTTTACTCATATTGCCCTCCGATAAACATTCAATCTAACTGATTACTATTTTATCACTATTATGAAGAGAGCGGTTTTCCCATTTTCAAGACCCAGCTATAGTTTCAAACTATAAGAAAAGAGAGTGGGACAGAAATCGGTCATTCGTTAGAATTCGATTTCGTCGTCCCACCTCCGCACAGTTGAGTAGGGCTGTAAAAGCTGATGAAATCAGCG
>JAGZZN010000075.1 GCA_018377375.1 Streptococcus parasanguinis | reverse complement strand
AGAAAATGGTATCGACTTGTCAACAGACAAGATGGCGCTTCAACGTTTGAAAGACGCAGCTGAAAAAGCGAAGAAAGACCTTTCTGGTGTGACTTCAACACAAATCAGCTTGCCGTTCATCACTGCAGGTGCTGCTGGACCTCTTCACTTGGAAATGACCTTGACTCGTGCGAAATTCGACGATTTGACTCGTGACCTTGTAGAACGTACAAAAACTCCAGTTCGCCAAGCCCTTTCAGATGCAGGTTTGAGCTTGTCAGATATCGACGAAGTCATCCTTGTAGGTGGTTCAACTCGTATCCCTGCCGTTGTAGAAGCTGTTAAAGCTGAAACTGGTAAAGAACCAAACAAATCAGTTAACCCTGATGAAGTAGTTGCCATGGGTGCTGCTATCCAAGGTGGTGTTATTACTGGTGATGTCAAAGACGTTGTCCTTCTTGACGTAACTCCATTGTCACTTGGTATCGAAACAATGGGTGGTGTCTTCACAAAACTTATTGATCGCAACACTACGATTCCAACATCTAAATCACAAGTCTTCTCAACAGCAGCAGACAACCAACCAGCCGTTGATATCCACGTTCTTCAAGGGGAACGCCCAATGGCAGCAGATAACAAGACTCTTGGACGTTTCCAATTGACAGATATCCCAGCTGCACCTCGTGGTATCCCACAAATCGAAGTAACATTCGACATCGACAAGAACGGTATCGTATCTGTTAAAGCGAAAGACCTTGGAACTCAAAAAGAACAAACCATTGTTATCCAATCAAACTCAGGTTTGACAGATGAAGAAATCGATCGCATGATGAAAGATGCAGAAGCAAACGCTGAAGCAGATAAGAAACGTAAAGAAGAAGTAGACCTTCGTAACGAAGTAGACCAAGCTATCTTTGCGACTGAAAAGACAATCAAGGAAATTGAAGGCAAAGGCTTTGATGCAGAACGTGACGCAGCTCAAGCAGGACTTGATGATCTTAAAAAAGCTCAAGAATCAGGTAACCTTGAAGAAATGAAAGCAAAACTTGAAGCCTTGAACGAAAAAGCACAAGCATTGGCTGTTAAACTTTACGAACAAGCTGCAGCAGCGCAACAAGCACAAGCAGGAGCAGAAGGCGCACAAGCAACAGGCAACGCAGGCGATGACGTCGTAGACGGAGAGTTTACGGAAAAATAAGATGCAAAGCCCGTTAAAACCTCACAGTGAAAATAGGAAATCTGACGCAGAAACTTTAGTTTCTAGGAAGATTTATCTTTTTCACCCAGAGGTTAGGGCGTGCTCAATTTAGCCGAAACTCAATTCAGCCTAACTAGTAAATGATAAAAAGAAATCCAGAGGTTGCAACCCAGCCTCTGTTTTTCGGTAAAATAGAGGATGTTGCCTATGAAAAAAGTACTTTGTATCATTTATCCTAATTTTTCTCTTTATGAGATAACCGCTTTAACAAGTACTTTAGCTCTGTCTTTTGATAGTACGATTGATTATGCCACTTCAGATCATTCGATGGTGGTCTCTGAGGATGGCTTGCCCTGTCAACCAACGAAAACACTAGATCAAATCCGTATAGAAGAGTATTCTTGCGTGATTTTGCCAGGAATGGTCAATATAGGACCTGCCCTACAGGATGAGAAATTGATTTCGTTCTTGAGGGATCTTGGTGAGCAAGATATCCTAATTGCAGCCATTTCTTCAGCGCCTCTTTTATTAGCGAAAGCAGGTCTGTTGAAGGACACGAAATTTACAGGTGGAATTTGGCAAAACTTCTTTGACTATTTTGAATTTCTTCCACGTGAAAATTTCCAACCGAAAGTTCTTGTGCAAGATAAACAGATCATTACAGCTATCGGTTTTGCCCATCAAGAGTTTGCAAGAAAAGTGATTCTAAGTTTAGGCTTGGCAGAGAATACGGACAACTACTTTAAGGAACAGAACGAGTACGCTGAAGAGGATTTGATATTTACTCTATCGGACCAAGAGTTTGATCAAGTGAAGCGAAGTATAGAAAACAGCCTCTAAAGATGTACATGAAAATTATAGAAAGGAACAAAGAGTGTTCGCAATCGAACACGGGCTACGGACGGTGCCAAAAAGATAGTTTTTTCTAGGACGCAAGCGTCCGTTGTCAAAACTCCTATTTTGGCTGTGTCCGTTTAACGCCCTTTGTATCTTGAATTATGAACAATACTGAATTTTATGACCGTTTGGGCGTTTCAAAGAATGCATCTCAAGATGAGATCAAGAAAGCCTATCGGAAATTATCTAAAAAATATCACCCAGATATCAACAAGGAGCCTGGTGCTGAGGAAAAATACAAGGAAGTTCAAGAAGCTTACGAGACTTTGAGTGACGAGCAAAAACGGGCTGCTTATGACCAATATGGTGCTGCGGGTGCCAATGGTGGCTTCGGTGGCGGAGCAGGTGGTTTTGGTGGCTTTGATGGTGCTGGCTTTGGTGGCTTTGAAGACATCTTCTCTAGCTTCTTTGGTGGTGGTGCAAGTCGTAATCCAAATGCACCTCGTCAAGGGGATGACCTCCAATACCGCGTCAATCTCAAGTTTGAAGAAGCGATTTTTGGTGCGGAAAAAGAAGTTAAGTACCATCGGGAAGCTAGCTGTCATACCTGTCATGGTTCTGGGGCTAAGCCAGGGACTAGTCCGGTGACCTGTGGACGCTGTCATGGTTCTGGAGTTATCAATGTGGATACGCAAACCCCTCTTGGGATGATGCGCCGTCAAGTGACCTGTGATGTCTGTCATGGTCGTGGTCAAGAAATCAAGGATCCATGTACGACTTGTCGTGGAACAGGTCATGAAAAACAAGCTCATAGCGTAAACGTCAAGATTCCTGCAGGAGTTGAAACAGGTCAACAAATCCGCTTAGCTGGTCAAGGAGAAGCTGGCTTTAATGGTGGACCTTATGGTGACTTGTATGTCGTTGTCAATGTTGAGCCGAGCGATCGCTTTGAACGAGATGGCTCAACCATCTACTACAAGTTAGACTTGAACTTTGTCCAAGCAGCTCTTGGAGATACGGTCCATGTGCCAACTGTTCACGGAGATGTTGATTTGGTCATTCCTGAAGGAACCCAAACCGGTAAGAAATTCCGCCTCCGTGGAAAAGGGGCTCCAAGCTTACGTGGTGGTGCCATGGGAGATCAATATGTATCTGTCAATGTCGTCACCCCAACTGGTTTAAATGACAAGCAAAAAGAAGCCCTTCAAGCCTTTGCGGAAGCAAGTGATTTGAAGGTCAACCCAAAGAAAAAAGGGTTCTTTGACAAGGTCAAAGATGCTTTAGATGATTTATAAGAAAGAACGAGTTTCCTTTTGAGTAAGGAGCTCGTTTTATTTTGGATCGAATCCAAGAACTTCCTCTCCTAATTAAAGAATAATGAGAACCTTCATTGAATTTATTAAGATATGGTGGTAAATTTAAGAAAACGATTACAAAGACAATTTAGGAGGTCCTGATGAAATCACATCAACCACGTTATGCGATTCGCAAGTATGCAGTAGGAGCTGCTTCGGTGCTCATAGGATTTTTTGCTGGTGCTCATGTTGTAGCTGCAGATACGTCGAGCGTTACAGACAGTCCTTCAACGACAGTTCCAACTCAGCCAAGCGAGGGTGAGTCAACGATTTCTCTTAATGAGGAAGCTTCTCAGCCAACAGTAGAAAAACCAACGGCTCCTGCCCCAATCGTCGATCAAAGTCAACCGACACTGCCTGATCGTGAATTGCGGGTATCAGATCTTGACCGTTTGATTCGCGAAGAAGCAAGTTCTGTCGCAGAGTCGGATGTGGCAGCTCAACCAGCGACAGCAACGACGGAAACACCTACTAAAGATCCTGATCAGGAAGAAAAATTAGCCAAGAAAAAGATTGTATCGATCGATGCCGGTCGCAAGTACTTCTCACCAGACCAAATCAAGGAAATCATTGATGAAGCAAGTAAGACGGGTTATACAGACTTGCATCTTCTAGTTGGAAATGATGGTTTGCGCTTTGTGCTGGATGATATGTCTTTGAAAGTGGGAGATACTTCTTATTCTAGCAAAGCCGTGACGGATGCGGTTGAAAAAGGGACAAAAGCTTATTACGATGATCCGAACGGGACAGCCTTGACCCAGGCTCAAATGGATGATATTTTGGCCTACGCCAAATCGAAGAAAGTAGGTGTCATCCCAACCATTAATAGTCCAGGTCACATGGATGCGATTCTGACGGCCATGGAACAATTGGGGATCGAAAACCCTCACTTTAATTACTTTGGCACTAAAAAATCAGCTCGGACAGTTGATTTGGACAACCAAAAAGCCTTAGACTTTACCAAAGCCTTGGTAGACAAGTATGCGGCTTATTTCAGTGGCAAGGCAGATATTTTCAATATTGGTTTGGATGAATATGCCAACGATGCCACAGATGCCCATGGTTGGCAAGTTCTCCAAGCCAGCAAGCATTGGCCAGGTGAAGGCTATCCAGAAAAAGGCTATGAAAAATTCATCCAATATGCTAATGATCTAGCAGCTATTGTGAAAAAACACAAGATGAAACCAATGGCCTTCAATGATGGAATCTACTACAATGGCGATACTTCCTATGGTACTTTTGATAAGGATATCATTGTCTCCTACTGGACAGGTGGCTGGAACGGCTATGATGTCGCATCTTCAAAACTCTTGTCTGAACGAGGTCATCAGATTCTTAATACCAATGATGCATGGTATTATGTGCTTGGACGGGACAAGGCTGGATCTGGTTGGTACAACCTCGATCAAGGTCTCGAAGGAATTTCCAAGTCGGCGATTGATGTGGTTCAAAAAAATGATGGGGCTAAGGTGCCCTTCATCGGTGGCATGGTAGCTGCCTGGGCAGATACGCCATCCGCAACCTACAAAAAAGACCTTCTCTTTAAGCTCATGCATGCTTTCGCGGACAAGAATGCGGACTACTTTGTAGCAGATCCTGAAGTGGTCGAAAAAGCTCTTTCGGAAGCTCCAACTGATTTGGACCACTATACACCGGAATCTCTAGTAGCCTTTGCGGCAGCTAAAAAAGCATTAGAAGGGGCAGGAACAGACACGACTCGA
The DNA here is from genome assembly GCA_018377375.1 of Streptococcus parasanguinis. Taxonomy (GTDB): domain Bacteria; phylum Bacillota; class Bacilli; order Lactobacillales; family Streptococcaceae; genus Streptococcus; species Streptococcus parasanguinis_N. Next base: position 2,050 of record JAGZZN010000075.1, on the reverse strand, counting down.
GCAGAGGCCAAAACTTTGATCGACAATCTCAAAGCAGCTCAAGATGCTTTGGTGTATACGGAAAGCTACGCGAAAGAAGTTGCAGCAAAAGAAGCAGCAGAAAAACTTGCCATGAAGAAGGTCATCTCGATCGATGCAGGGCGCAAATACTTCTCACTGGATCAGTTGAAACGGATCGTAGATAAGGCCAGTGAGTTGGGTTATTCTGACTTGCACCTCCTTGTCGGAAACGATGGTATGCGCTTCGTACTCGATGATATGACGGTGGAAGCCAATGGCAAAACCTATGCCAGTGACGATGTGAAAAAGGCCATTTTAGAAGGCACCAAGGCCTATTACGATGATCCAAATGGTCAAGCTTTGACCCAAGCGGAAATGGATGAACTCCATGCTTATGCGACTGCTAAAGGAATCGGCTTGATTGCGGCAGTCAATAGTCCTGGACACATGGATGCTTTGTTGGTGGCCATGGAAAAATTGGGCATTGAAAATCCACAAGCCAGCTTTGATACGGTTTCAAAAACAACCATGGATTTGACCAATGAAGCAGCAGTCAACTTTACCAAAGCCTTGATTGGCAAGTACATGGACTACTTCAAAGACAAGTCTAAGATCTTTAACTACGGAACGGATGAATATGCCAATGACGCTACCAGCGCGCAAGGTTGGTACTACCTCAAGTGGTATGACCTCTATGGTAAATTTGCGGAGTATTCCAATAGTCTTGCAGCGATGGCGCGTGAAAAAGGCTTGCAGCCAATGGCCTTTAACGACGGCTTCTATTATGGAGATGAAGATGATGTTGTCTTTGACAAGGACGTCTTGATTTCATACTGGTCTAAAGGATGGTGGGGCTATAACCTCGCATCTCCACAGTATTTGGCAGATAAGGGGTATAAATTCCTTAATACCAACGGGGACTGGTACTATGTTTTGGGAAGAACACCTGAAACGGGTGGTGGTTATATTGAGAAAGCGATTGCCAATGCAGCTGCTACTCCATTTAGACAACTCCCAAGTACAACGTATCCTGAAACATCTTTGCCGATGATCGGTAGCATGGTAGCTGTTTGGTGTGATACCCCAAGTGAAGAATACATCGAAAAAAATGTCTTTGATCTCATGGAAGCTTTTGCCAACCACAACAAGGACTATTTCAAGGCGGACTTCACTGCTCTTAGAAAAGCAGTTGCTACGGTGCCAACAGATCTAGACATTTACACACCAGAATCGCGCGCAGCACTTGCGAAAGTCTTAGGTAGCTTGAATTGGAATGTGAGTCGTGCTCATCAAGATCAGGTGGATCAAGAAGTGGCTGCTCTGACCCAAGCCCTTGCGGGGCTCAAGCCAATCACGCAAGTAGGTAGCTTGGCTGAAAATGACGTCAAAGCCCTAGTGGAAGACAAACCAAGTCTTGAAATCGTAGAAAAAGAACTTGATTTTGACCTTGTGGAACGGACTAATCCAGATCTCGCTAAAGGAGAACGCAGAGTGATCCAGGCTGGAGTTAAAGGGCAAGGCCTTGAGTATGTAGAGGTTTCGACACTTGATCAAAGTCGAAAAGTGATCACTACAGAAGTTGCCACAGAGCCGGTTGCAGAAATTGTTGAAGTCGGTACCAAAGAAGTCGTGATCCCAACAAGCCCTTCAGTAGAAGCACCAGTGAAGTCAGACGTGCTTGTTAACAAAGTGGTTTCAGATCCTTCAACACCTCAAGTGATCGCGAAGGCTCAACCTGTAGCACCAGTAAATACCCCAACGCCAATTCCAGCAGCTGTGGAAAAAGAGGTTCGTTCAGAAACAGTAAACTCTAACAAGCAACTTCCAGAAACAGGAGTGGAATCTGCACTTGGACTCGCTTTACTAGGAGCGATCTTGGGAGCAACAGGAATGGACTTGAAAAATAAAAAAAGAGACTGAGACCTAGTTGACTTGTAACAGGTCGAAGTTAGGAGAGTGGGACAGAAATCGGTAATTCGTTAGAATTCGATTTCGTCGTCCCACCTCCGCACAGTTGAGTAGGGCTGTAAAAGCTGATGAAATCAGCGTA
>JAGZZN010000074.1 GCA_018377375.1 Streptococcus parasanguinis | reverse complement strand
AGAATTCGATTTCGTCGTCCCACCTCCGCACAGTTGAGTAGGGCTGTAAAAGCTGATGAAATCAGCGTAGTAGAGCCCACTCAACCACTGCGTCTTGCTTGACAATCCAAAAACAATTAAGAGGCTAGGACTTTTGTCCCAACCTCTCTAGTCTTTGTTCAAATTGCGCAACATCTCATCGATCTTATTTCCGTATTCGATGGATTCGTCTTTCACAAAAGTAAGATCTGGAATCTTGTACAATTTCAGATTCCGACCTAATTCACGCTTGATGGTTCCTGTTGCTTTTTCAAGGCCTGTCTGAGCCTTTTGATTGTCTGAAGCCAAATCACTCATAATTGAATAATACACTTTGGCCATAGACAAATCACCTAGCATTTGAACATCCGTAATGGTGACGCCTTGAACACGCGGGTCACGAACTTTCTTTTGTAAAATCTCATTGACTTCCCGCTTGATTTCCATCCCTACTCGGTCTGTCCGAAAATGACTTGCCATAGGAACTCCTTTCTGCTCTGTGTTTAAAAACTAGGAAATCAGAGGATCCCCCTTTTTTTCCTAGTCAGCTTGCTTATTTTTTAATTTCTTCCATGATGTAGGCTTCGATGGTATCATCTGTCTTGATATCATTGTAACCTTCAATCATCAATCCACCTTCACGACCATTTGTGATCTCTTTGACATCATCTTTGAAGTGTTTCAAGCTTGCAAGAGCTCCGTCATAGATCACGACACCGTCACGAATGACACGGACTTTGGAATCACGTGTAACCTTACCACTAAGGACCATAAATCCACCAATGGTACCCACTTTTGAGACTTTAAAGGTTTCACGAATAACTGCTTCCCCGATCACTTTCTCTTCGAACTCAGGATCCAACATACCCTTCATGGCATCTTCCATTTCTTCAATCACTTTGTAGATGATTGAGTGAAGACGGATTTCCACCTCGTCAGCTTCAGCTTGTTGACGTGCTTGTGGAGTAGGACGGACGTTAAATCCGATGATGAAGGCATTTGAAGCTTCTGCAAGGGTCACGTCTGATTCGTTGATCGCACCAACTGCTGAGTGAACGATGGTCACTTTCACACCTTCTACTTCAATCTTTTGAAGGGAAGCAGCAAGAGCTTCAACCGAACCTTGTACATCGGCTTTAATGATGACATTAACGGATTTCACTTCCCCAGCCTTCAAGGTATCAAAGAGATTTTCAAGGCTGACGCGGTTGGTTGCTTGACGTTGTTTCATCAGAGCACGTTTGGCACGTTCTTCACCCGCTGCACGCGCTGATTTTTCATCTTCATAAACCGCAAAGTGGTCACCCGCCATTGGCGCTTCGTTCAAACCAGTGATAGAAACCGGAGTAGATGGTCCTGCCACCTTCACACGACGTCCAAGGTCATTGGTCATGGCACGGACACGTCCAAAGGTATTTCCGACAACAATTGGGTCTTGAACATTCAAAGTACCTTGTTGAACAAGGAGGGTTGCCACCGCACCTTTTCCTTTATCCAAGCGCGCTTCGATAACCGTACCGATGGCACGAACAGTTGGATCTGCCTTGAGTTCTTGGATTTCAGCCACAAGAAGGACCGTTTCCAAGAGTTCGTCGATATTTTGGTTGAACTTAGCTGAGATTTCTACAAACTCAGAATCACCACCCCAAGCTGTTGACATCACTCCATGCTCTGCCAATTCACCGATGACACGCTCTGGATTAGCTCCTGGTTTATCGATCTTGTTGATGGCCACAATGATTGGAACATTGGCAGCTTTTGAGTGGTTGATGGCTTCGATGGTCTGTGGCATCACCCCGTCATCTGCTGCTACAACCAAGATGGTAATATCCGTAACAGATGCACCACGCGCCCGCATAGAAGTAAAGGCCGCGTGTCCAGGTGTATCCAAGAAGGTAATCTTCTTGCCATTTTCCACGATTTGGTAGGCACCGATGTGCTGAGTGATTCCTCCCGCTTCACCTGTTGCTACACGTGAATTACGAAGGGTATCCAAAAGGGTAGTTTTACCGTGGTCAACGTGTCCCATGATGGTGACAACTGGTGGACGCTCTACCAACTCATCTGGATTCAAATAACCATCTTCAACGAAGAAGCGTTCGATATCGGCATTGTCCACTTCAACCTTTTTCTTGGCTTCAATTCCATAATCCACCATCAAGAGTTCAATCGTATCTCCATCCAGCGATTGGTTTTGAGTCGCCATGACTCCCATCATAAAGAGTTTCTTGACGATTTCAGCCGGTTCACGCTTGATGCGTTTTGCGATTTCGGCAACCGTCATTCCATCCGTATACTCAAATTCACTTGGTAATTCATGGAATTTACGCTCTGTTACTGGTTTTGGAGCATCATTACGGTTGTTCTTTCCTTTTTTATTTTTCTTATTGTTATTCCAGTTACTATTTCTCTGATTTCTCACTTGATTTTGACTATTTCGATTCCTTTGTTGTTTTCTTGGACCATCTTCTTCACGATCAAAATCATCGCGTTTCTTATCTGGTCGCGCTTGTTTCTTCCGACGTGTATCGACTTGAGCTGGAGCAGCAGCAACAGCTGGTTTTGTATGGTTCTCAACAGCTGGCTCCTGTACAGGTGCTTTCACTTCTGGTGCTTCTACCCGTTTCCGGCGCTGTTGACGTTCTTGTTCTGCTTTTGCAGCTTGTTGTTTGTAGCGATCTTCACTTCCACGTGCGTATTCAGCATTTTGTTCAGCTTTCAGTGCTGCTGCACGCGCTTTGAAATCAACTTTTGGTGCTACTTGGGGTTGTTCACCACGTCTTTGATCTGGTCGGTTATTGCGACGATCAGAACCTTGATTTCGTTGTTCATTTCGCTCTTGTGGTCGTTGATTTCGGTTGTCACCATGACGCTGATTGTCTTTGCGATCACGTTTTGGACGATTGTCTTGTTGTTTCCTACGTTCAGCCTGTTCTTTTGCACGCGCTTCTCGTTCCGCTTTAAAGTTACGACTCTTTGGTTTAGCAGCTGGCGTTACTGATTTTGTCTCAGTTGCTCCTTCTTTTTTGACGGGCGCTGCTTCTTTTTTCTCTGCGACAGCCGTTGTCTTGGCAGCCACTTCTGCTACTTTCTTTTCGACTGTTTCTTTTTTCGCTGCAAAGCTCTTGATCAACTTTTCAGCAACATCAGTATCGACACTAGATGCATGACTCTTGACGTCAAAACCTAATTCTTTCGCACGAGTGACGACTTCCTTACTTTCCTTGCCCAATTCTTTGGCAATTTCGTATAATCTTTTCTTAGACAATTGCTGTCCTCCTCTTCTATTCCATAAGAGACCTCATTTTCTTTGAAAATCCAGCATCTACAACAGCGACGACCTTACGGGCACGTCCAATTGCAGTGCTTAATTCTAGTGTTGAAAACACGGTAGATACTTGAACCTCATAATAGCGACCCTTATCTGTCACCTTTTTTGTCAGGTTACTAGCTGCATCATTTGCCAGAAAAACTAATTTTGCTTTTTCTTCCTGGATGGCTTTGATCACGAGTTCTTCTCCAGAAATGAGTTTTCCTGCTCTTTGCGCCAAGCCCAACAAATTACTTATCTTTTGCTTATTCAAGGCCTAACTCTCTTCTCTTCACCTTATGATCTACATAAGCGATCAATTCATCATAGAAAGCTTCTTCCACTTCCATATTAAAGCTACGATTAAAAACTTTCTTTTTCTTAGCAAGTGCCGCTTCTTCATTGTCTAGCTTGATGTAAGCACCTCGACCATTGGCTTTGCCAGTTGGATCGATAAAGACTTGTCCTTCTTTATTTTTGACAATGCGGAGCAAATCGCGCTTATCAATGATTTCATTTGAAACGACAGATTTTCTTAAAGGGATTTTTCTTGTTTTAACCATGTTCCCTCCCTCTCTTAATCGACTTGCTCTTCGTCACTTTCTACTTGGTCTTCAAAAGTTTCTTGAGCTGCTTCCATTTCTTCGAACTCACTAGCAGATTTGATATCGATGCGGTAACCAGTCAAATGAGCTGCCAAACGAACGTTTTGACCACGACGACCAATAGCAAGAGATAATTTGTTGTCTGGAACCACAACGAGAGCATGTTTGCTATCTTCATCATCAAAAATAACTTGGTCCACTTCTGCAGGAGCGATCGCATTGTAGATGAATTCAGCTGGATCTGGAACCCATTCGATGACATCGATGTTTTCTTCTGTCGGAACCATACGGTCTAATTTTTGATCGTATCGAGCTGGGTGGAACTTGCTGGTAATCTTTTTAATATTCGATCCACCACGACCAACGATAGTCCCAATCGCATCTACGTTTGGATTATGGCTACGAACCGCAACTTTTGTACGATCTCCAGCTTCACGCGCTACACTCATAATCTCAACAGTTCCATCATAAACTTCAGGAATTTCTTGTTCCATCAAACGTTTGATCATTTCAGGATGGCTTCGGCTAACAAAGACATTAACACCACGTGGATTATCTTCTACCTTGTAGACAAAGACTTCAATCCGGTCATGAGATTGGAACACTTCTCCTGGAATTTGATCTTGCTTAGACAATTGAGCTTCGATCGAACCAAGATTGACATAGATAAAACGATTGTCAAAGCGCTCCACTGTTCCACTCATGATTTCATTTTCATGTTCTTTATAAGTGTTATAGGTGATGGTGCGCGTTTGCTTACGCATTTTTTCCATGATGGTTTGTTTGGCAGATTGAGCTGCTACACGACCAAATTCAGCTGGTGCTTCTTCAAACTTGATCTTATCCCCCAACTCATAAGCAGAACTAATGGCCAAGGCATCCTTCAAGCTGATTTCTAAACGGCTATCAAAGACTTCATCCACCACTTCACGAACCGTATAAACACGGAAATCTCCAGTTTTTTCATTGAATTCAATCGCTGCACTTTCTGATTGTCCATAACGACGGCGATAAGCTGAACGCAATGATTCTGTGACGGCTTCGATGATATCTTCTTTTTTGATCCCTTTGTCTTCTTCCAAAATGCGGAAGGCTTCTAGCATTTCTTTACTCATGTTTTTCTTGCCTCTACTATAAAGGCATCCTTTCTTTCATTCTGTTACAATTTTACAGCCAACCTTGCTTTGGACACAAGGTTATAAGGAATTTCTACAGTTTTCTTTCGTGTTTTATCCATATACTCAATGGTCAAAACATCCTCTTCAAAACCTACCAAGTTCCCCTCAAAGACCTTTTGCTTTTCAACAGCCTTATACAAGCTGATATTGACATACTTGCCAACAGCTCCCTCGAGTGCTTCCTTGGTTTTCAAAGGTCTCTCCAAGCCAGGACTGGTAACTTCTAAAAAGTACTGTTCTGGAAATGGATCTGGTTTGATTTGATCCAATAGCGGGCTAATGATTTCTGTCAAATCCGCTGTATCATTCAGTGTGATCCCTTCTGGTTTGTCTACGAAAATGCTTAAGACGTAGTCACCACCCATTTTGCCATATTCAACATCGACCAATTCAAATGGTTCTTTGATGGCAGGCTGAATCACTTCTGTTACTAAGTCAACAATCGTTGCGATGGTTGCCACCTCCTCATAGATAAGAGGCGAAGATATTTCCCCGCCTCTCCTTTTCTATTCATTTAAGGTATTATAACACGATTCCCCAATGATTGCAAGGAATATGCTAAAACTGTGCTTCTACACGGTAAATGACCTGTCCTTTACTTGAGAACTTTTTCTCATATTCCGTCATGACATTCCCCTCAAAATCACTAGCATGAAGGTCTAGCCAGACTCCCTTCAAAGTCATACCATACTGTGAAAAGCTCACCAAACTGTATTCAAACAGACCTCGATTATCTGTTTTAAAGTGAATCTCCCCATGTTCTGGAAGAATTTGCTTGAAGGTGTCTAGGAAGGTCTTGTAAGTCAAGCGACGCTTCTCATGACGTTTCTTAGGCCAAGGATCTGAAAAATTCAGATAGAGTTGATCAATTTCCCCATCTTCAAAATAGTTGGTCAAGCTATCTCCGTCTACCCAAAGCAATTTAATGTTAGGAACATCAGCTTCTAAGACCTTATCTAAAGCATAACTCAAGACCGATTTTTGAATATCAATTCCGATGTAGTTGATCTCTGGATTGGCCCTGGCCATCCCAGTAATAAAGGCCCCTTTCCCGCTGCCCACTTCGATATGAATAGGATGGTCATTCCCAAAAATTTCATGCCACTTTCCCTTGGCATCTTCTGGATTTAGGACCACATATTGCGGATTCGCTTCTAATAATTCAGTCGCTCCCTTGCGATTTCTAACTCTCATATTTCCTTTCCATATTTCAACCGGAAATTGCGCAGAGCATAGATCTCGCGATTGACATTTTCTAAATCATTATTTTCATAGTATTTAGCAATTTGGCACAAGAAAGAGTATTGACCAAACCAATAGAGTTTATCAAATACTTTTTGATTGTACTTGTAGCCATAATAGCCTAACCAATCGCGCCAATTAGAATCTGGGATATAGTGACTCAAGATATGCGCCACATCCAACATCCGGTCTGTCAAACGAACAGAGTCCCAATCGACTAGATAAATCAAGCCGCTCTCTGTCTCAATCCAGTTACTATGACGAACATCTCCGTGGACGATCGTCGCATAATCCTCCCGAAAGGCAGGCACTGTCTTACGTAAATTCTTTACGACTGATTGGATATAGTGGTTCTGACGTAGGGCAATTGGCAACCGGTTACTCCAAGAATTGAGCAATTCTAATGGAGATTCCACAGGATAGCCAAGTTTTTTTAATTGAGTCATCAAAGGTCTAGAACGGTGCAATCTCGTTAAAATATTGACGACTTGTTTTTTCGACATCCCATTTGGCGTGAGAATTTCTCCATTCAACCATTCTTGAGCACTCATCACATTTCCATCTGGCAAGCGTCGACTCCATAACAATTGAGGAGCAATCTGTTCTTTTGCTAGACCCGCAAGGATTGGGGTCGTATTCATTTTTACAAAAACGCGCCCACCATCTGGGTAGGTCCCCATGTAGGCCTTCCCACTCTTCCCAGGAATTGGGGTGAGGCTTAGCTCTTTTTCATTCGAGTCCATTTTTTCCTCCGTAAAAAGTTTCCAATCTATTTTACTAATTTTAACGACTTTCGTCAACCAAGCGCGCCATCTTAAATGGAAG
>JAGZZN010000073.1 GCA_018377375.1 Streptococcus parasanguinis | reverse complement strand
AATGAATTCTTGAACACCAGCTGTGAAGAATCCTTCTACCAGACCGATGAGGAGGTGAGTCAAGCCCATTACTGGAAGTGTCACTCTCAAAGGGTATGGGTTGTAAAGCGGATTACCACTACTATCTTTAAAGAGAATGGGCTGAATTCCTAGTAAAACTGCAACAGTCAGAGCTGCAGCTACAATCCCAATATAACCTCCAAAAAAGCTGGCAATTATCCTGTTCTTTGTCCACTTATTCAAGAGTTTATAAACAGCATAACCTACAAATGGCATAACAACGGCCATACAAAAGGCGTTAGCACCAAAGGCCAAGATTCCACCATCACCAAAGAGCAAGGCCTGCATAGCCAGGGCCACACTAACTGCTAAACAGGAAGCCCAAGGCCCTAACAATATAGCAATTAGCACTGCTCCAACAGCATGGGCACTCGTTCCACCTGGGGCTGGAAGATTAAACATCATGATAAGGAAGGACAAGGAAGTCCCGATTCCCAACATAGGAATCGTTTTTTTATCCGTATCAACTTTAACCTTTACTTCCTTGACGGCCTTATACCAAATAGGCAACATAACTGCCCCCATTGCCGCACAAGTCGTAGGGCTTAGGTAATTTTCAGGAATATGCATTTTTTATCTCCTCATATCATTTTTTCTCAAATTCAAAGGGGTTAATCCATGTATTTCTTGTCTAAAATAGTCTGCACAGGCATAAATGACGCGACGATTATCCTCAGCAGTTTTTCCTAAGATACGTAACACCAGACCTGGGATATCTAAGGATGAAATAGCAAAATCAGACTCTAAATTCAGATCTTCTAAGTGCTTCTGCAAAGCCTTAACAAAAGCCTCGTCAATATTTGGTGACACCATTACCAAACTATTATAATTTCGCCAGCCTTCAAAATAACCAAGTTTAAACATATCTTGTTTCTGAGGCTCTAAGAGGGTCTGATCGCTATAAACAAGCTCATTATCTTGGTAGATTTGTGTCAAATTACGAAAATAATGGTATTGAAACGGCAAATCCTCATGAGACCAACCTGCCGTCACACCATCTGAATAAATCAAGTGGGCAGACTTATCCATATCAATACGACTTGTTTGGAAATAGCGTGATTTCAAATAGGGAATGACTTCATCAGCCATGTACTCCAAATAGCTATTTTCTTCAAGTGTGATGGACGTATGTTGTTGCGTCAACTGTCCTCTTTCACACTTGTAAACATAGGTAGGTGTTTGGGTTGTTACCAAGGCATGAGCATCTTTATTAACATCAATGGTCACTTGATACTGCTCACCCTCGACAAAGCCCCCACCCATATTAATCAGGAAATAGTAAGGAACACCATTGGCATCTGAATTATCCGCTGATACTCGAGAGTTACCTTCTTGGTATTTCTTGTGGGAAATTGTACGACCATTTCGGTTTGAAAATCCAAGATGGACAAAGCCATCGTATGCTTGTGTCATCTTACAAGTCCTCTAGTAGGAAATTCTTACGAATCCATTCTTCCACTTCCTTAACATTGTCATCATTATTTAAATTTGTGAAAATGAAAGAATCTTCGTTACGGAAATGAAGGGTATCTTCACGCATACGGTCTAGGTTGGCTCCAACATAAGGAGCAAGGTCAGTCTTATTGATCAAGAACAAATCACTCTTAATCATCCCTTGACCAGCCTTACGTGGGATTTTTTCACCCTGAGCAACGTCAATAATATAAATGGTGAAATCAACCAAATCAGGACTGAAGGTCGCAGCCAAGTTATCCCCACCACTTTCAAGGAAAATAACATCCAAATCATGGTTAAAGCGCTCTCGAAGAGTTTCAATCGCTTCAAAGTTCATAGAAGCATCTTCACGAATAGCAGTATGAGGACATCCACCAGTTTCTACACCAATGATACGGTCTTCATCTAAGCTTGAATTTTTAGCCAAGAAAAGAGCATCTTCTTTTGTATAGATATCGTTAGTAATAACTGCTAAATTTAAGTCGGACATACGTCGTGTAAGACGCTCAAGCAAAAGGGTTTTACCTGAACCAACAGGTCCACCAACTCCAATAATTACAGTACGTTTTGTCATTGTTTTTTCCTCTCAACCTTGTTGATATTTTAGGACATGAATAGGCGGAATACCTGTGTTTCATGTTTCATCTGAGCTAATTCAAGACCAGGCGTATTGGCCCCAAGGTAGGACGCATCCAATTCTTGAATTTCTTGTGTCATTTTTTCTAATTGTGAAAAGCTACGTAAAACAATCTCCTGTCCAGCAAACTGTCCAAGGGGAATGGCACGCACAGCATTTTGAACCATCGTCGAAATCACGCTATAGCCATAAAGTGCTATGGCTTCATTACATCCCAAGCCCTTGTTAAACACATAGAGCGCAAAGACAATAGCTGGATTGCCGAAGACCACACCCTTACGTATTTTAGACTGATAGTCATCCAATACCGGAATAGCATGAAGCCTTTGAATGAGTCGAAGCATTTGCTTAGCAATCATCTTAGTTCCCTGTCTTGTTTCACGCGCTTGCGTCGAAACTGTCAAGACCTTATCATAATGCCAAACCTGCTCTAAGTTGTCTGTAGCCATAGCATCATAAACCAGTTTGATTACAAGACCTTCACCATATTTAAACTGACTAGCTAAATAGGCTTCTTGCCACTCTTCGTAACCTTTATCATCTGTTACAGTGTCTTCGCGCAGATAATTTTCCATCCCAAAAGAGTGGTTAAACGATCCAATTGGAAAGGTTGAATCGACAATTTGCACAATTTCAAGATAATCTTGCAAAGACACATTAGCAAAAGGATTAATGTTCATGGGCAGTTAAATTCACATGGCGTAGGGGCTTATCAAGGACCACTTCTTCAATCGTGTAGGCAATCTCTTTTTGAGTCAAGACTTGCTCTACAACTGGGTCAACCTCTAAATAAATCTTGGCATCTTTCACCTCAATCGGTTTATGAGTATTCCCAAGAATATGAGCTGTGATTCCCATTTCATCCATATCTTTAGGTGAAATGACAATCAAATCCTGTGACTCAACACCAATAGCTAGGACATGGTGATCATCGATAAAAAAGGCAGAGCCATTTTGCAATTTTTGTCCCTTATCAAGACGAATACCAAATTCATTCCCATGATCACTCCTCACACGAATAATTTTTTTGTTAAGATCGTCACTCGAAAGAATGACTGTTTCAATATGGTATTTGTCCACATCGATATCCTTAACAAGAGCATCTACTTTTGTAAAAATCATACTTTTTCCTTTTCTATTACATTTTAAAAATCTAGCATCAGACTCATATAGCAACCTAATAAAGTGCTAAAAACGTTATGGCTGTAAAATACAAAAGAGGTTGGAGGAAAAATTCCAGCCTCATGTATATAGCGTTTTCCTTAGAACAAGAAATAACGTTGAGACAATGATGTCGTATGGATTGGCTCACAAGTAACCAACTCATCATCAATAAAGACATCAAAGGTCTGTGGATCGATACGGATTGTTTTTGGAGCGTAGTCATTAAGCTTCATATCACGCTTAGTCAAGTTACGTGTATTCTTAACAGGAAGAACAATCTTATTCAAACCAATTTCTTCTTTGATACCGTGATCATAAGCATATTGAGAGACAAAGGTAAGATTTGTTTGGTGAACCGCTTGACCGTAAGCACCATATAATTTACGCATGATACGTGGTTGAGGTGTTGGAAGACTTGAACCAGCGTCACCCATAACACCATAAGTTAACATACCACCCTTAAGCACCAACTTAGGTTTTGCACCAAATTGCGCTGGTTCCCAGATAACCAAATCTGCAAATTTACCAACTTCTACAGAACCGATATAGTCTGCAATACCATTGGTGATGGCAGGGTTAATTGTATATTTAGCCACGTAACGTTTAATACGGTTATTATCGTTAAACTCTGAATCCCCTTCAAGTGGACCACGCTGAGCCTTCATCTTATCAGCTAGTTGCCAACAACGCATTGCTACTTCACCGACACGTCCCATTGCCATGGCATCTGAAGTCATGATACTAAGGGCTCCCATATCGTGAAGAACATCTTCTGCAGCCACAGTTTGTTTACGAACACGTGATTCGGCAAAAGATACGTCTTCTGGGATTTTTGGATCCAAGTGGTGACAAACCATAACCATATCTAACAACTCACCAATAGCATTTGTAGTGTATGGGTTAGTTGGGTTAGTTGATGATGGCAAAATATTTTCCTTACCTGCAAAGACCATAATATCTGGAGCGTGCCCACCACCAGAACCTTCGGTATGGAAGGTATGAACGGTACGACCTTGGAAAGATTCCAAAGTATTTTCCATAAATCCACCCTCATTCAAAGAGTCGGTGTGGACCGCAAAAGAAACATCGTATTTATCCGCAACTTTAAGGGAATTATCAATTCCTGCGTAAGTCGCACCCCAGTCCTCGTGTGTCTTAATTCCTGCTGCACCAGCTTTAATTTGCTCTTCAACCACTTCAGTCTCAGAACCAACACCTTTGGCAAGAAAACCAAAGTTAGCAGGCATATCATCAACAGCTTGCAACATACGAGTAATATGGAATTTACCTGGTGTACATGTTGTCGCATTACTACCGTCAGCGGGACCTGTACCACCACCAAAGAGGGTCGTAATTCCATTATCCAAACCAAATTCAGGAAGGTCAGCAGAAATATAATGTACGTGGAGGTCAATACCACCAGCAGTCACAATCAAACCTTCTGCAGCAATGGCTTCTGTACTAGCACCCACAACAAAGTCCACATTGTCCATTGTATCTGGGTTACCACCGCGACCAATAGCAACAATCTTACCATCACGAATACCGATATCTGCTTTAATAATACCTGTATAGTCAATGATGGTTGCACCTGTAATAATGGTATCAACAACTGATGGATTGTCACGTGTTTCCGTAGCACTAACACCCATACCATCACGCAAAACTTTACCGCCACCGAACTTAGATTCCTGTCCATAAACAGTAAAGTCTTTTTCAATGGCTGCAAAAAGATTGGTATCTCCAAGACGTACGCTATCCCCTACAGTTGGTCCATAGTGTTGAGCATACTCTTCACGATCCATTTTAAAACTCATCGATTTGTCCTCTTTCTAGTCTAAGAAACCATTGACCTTGTTATTGAAACCAAAAATACGACGTTTCCCTCCAAAGTCAATAAGTTGTACTGTTTTCGTTTCACCTGGCTCAAAACGAATGGCTGTACCTGCTGGAATATCTAGACGTTTGCCTCGCGCCTTTTCACGATCAAATTGAAGACCAGCTTCGTTTGCTTCATAAAAATGGTAGTGAGAACCCACTTGAGCAGCACGGTCACCCACATTTTTCACTTCAAGACTAATGGCTTCGTAACCACCGTTATAATCAATTGGCTCACTCGCCACATGGTATTCACCTGGAATCATTACACTTCTCCTTACTGAATAGGATCATGAACAGTAACCAGTTTTGTACTGTCCGTAAAAGTAGCTTCAACTTGAATCATTGGAATCATTTCTGCAATACCTTCCATAACATCTTCACGTGTTAAGAGATTGCGAGCTTCATCCATCAGTTGGGCAACAGTTTTACCTTCTCTTGCACCTTCAAGCACATAGTCAGTGATTAAAGCAACTGCTTCTGGATGATTCAATTTGATTCCTTTGTCTTTACGTCGTTGAGCAATCATAGCCGCAAGGCTAATCATCATTTTTTCCTGCTCGCGCATTGTCAATTGCATCGTTTTTCCTCCTTAAATCAATGCTTACCACTTGCCCCAAAGCATCAAAAGCCCTGGAATCCAAGCTGTTACAATTCCTTCAAAAATAGCTAGGTAAGGGACAAATTTTCCTAGATTCTTCTTAAGATTAATTTCAATAAAGGCAGTTAGCCATAGGATACCCCACAAGAACCAAATAATACCATACCAAGCATTACCACCGTATCCAGATGTTAAGCAAAGAATCCCTGCTGGTAGCGTATTAATTGCCACAAATAAACTAAACCACCCATACAAACGTTGATCAAAATCGAAAATCGTATTGATCGCTGAGTAAAGATAGGTGAAAGCAAATAAAAGACCAGTAGCGCTACCATAAAACCATTCAGCGCCTTGCCCTGTACAAGCTCCGTAAGCAATGACAATAATGTTGAGAATCAAACCCAGACCACCCGTAAAGATATTCATGACAACATTTGATTTATCAGGAATACACTCTAAACGATGGAGTCCATTACTCATCAAAACCATACCAACATAGAGTAGGATGACACCTAACATAAGAACCTCCTAAGTTTTTTTATGTTAATATCATACTACTTTGAAAACACATGTCAACGAATTTTCAGAAATTTTGCAACATTTAGATGGTAGGCAATCTAACATATAGTGTCAAAAAATGACATCACCTTTGGTGATTCTCGATAGAAGTCCTTTGCTCAATCCCAGATAAACAAACAGTTAATCTCTAAAAAACTATCTTTAGCATTTGACAGTTTCTGACAATATAGCCCGTACAATCTATCATTCAATGTGAGCATAATATTTTTTACTCACCTATTTTTCCAACTCATTCTCCAGACCTAAGTCCATAGACCTATTTTTAGTAATTTTACAGTTTGGTGTCAAAATCGAACATTTTTTATGATAAAGTCTTTTTTGGACTAACATCCAAAAGGAGAATTATGATGGAAACAAATAACTATACTACTAATTTACAGCTAGTCTCCCAGGAATATTCCGACGAAAAGACTAGTCTTCCAACCAGAACCAAGAAACTCTTGAAATATTTTTCACCAAAAGACATTTGGAAAATTGAGGGACTGATTGTCGCCTGTCTCGTGGCCTGCTTCCTATATGTCACTTACTTGACCCATTTTTCCTTTGCCTTTCCAGCAACCCTTGTCTTGATAAGTACGATTGAACTGGGCTGTCGTCTATTAGGTGGAAAAGCAAAGGGAATGCGACTTGAATCGGCAATATTTATGGTCACTAGTCTACTACAAGGTTTACAAATTAGTCTTTGGGGTCTGCACGACAACTGGGGGAGCGCTCAGATTCTTTGCCTTCATGCGAGTATCCTCCTTTACTTAATGGCACGTACTGGACAAAGTAGTCAAGACCGTTTGGGAATTATGGTTTGGCTAGACCTCATATACACTAGCTGCATCTTCCCACTGAAATATTTCTTTATCGGAGCCTGGAC
>JAGZZN010000006.1 GCA_018377375.1 Streptococcus parasanguinis | reverse complement strand
GCCGTTAGCTTTGCTTTCTTCAAGGTCAGCCAATTGTACAGTGAAAGGATTTTCGATAGCACGGATGTAATCTGTCAATGCATCAGCATCTGCTGGAGGCATTTGTCCACCGTCTTCACCGTATACCTTATATCCGTTAAATGGAGCAGGGTTGTGGCTAGCGGTTACCATGATCCCAGCAAATGTGTGGAGATGACGAACAGCAAATGACAATTCAGGTGTTGGACGAAGGCTTTCAAATACATAAGATTTGATTCCGTGTGCAGCCAAAACTTGAGCAGATTCAAAAGCAAACTCAGGAGAGAAGTGACGGCTATCGTAAGCGATCGCAACTCCGCGTTTCTTCGCTTCCTCACCTTTTGAGTCAATCAATTGGGCCAATCCTTCAGTTGCTTGGCGAACAACGTAAATGTTAATACGGTTAGTACCAGCACCGATTAATCCACGCATACCAGCTGTACCGAATTCAAGGTTGGTATAGAAGGCATCTTCTTTTGTTTTTTCATCCATTGCGACCAACTCATCACGAAGGTAAGCTGGTAATTCAGCAAAGTCGAGCCATTTTTGGTAGTTTTCTTGATAGGTCATGCAAGCGTCTCCTTTTTGCTTATAATTTAATCGCTTACATTATAGCAAATTTTTTCAGAAAATTCTAGCGATAATTGTAAATCTTTTCAAAAAAATAGAGCTAATTCACCATCAAAAAAAGCCAAGATAAATTGGTCTTGGCTTGAAAGGTTATTTTAATTTTTCAAGAGATGGAACGACTGCACTGGTAATGAGTACTGTCGCAATGACTTCGATGAGAGAGTTGGTAGATACAATCAAGGCTAGGAAATGTTGAATCCCCCCTCCAAAACTGTTACCAAAGAAGAAGTAAATCCCACTTAGAACGAAAACAGTATTGGTCATAGAGCCGACAATTCCAGCGATCACAAGTCCAGTACGATTGCGAATCCAGCGATAGACGAAGTAAGGGGTTACCCCGATGAGAATCCGAGGGACTATGGCAATGATAAGGGAGTAGAGGTTCCCGTGAGGGACAAAGGGACTAAAGAGATAGCTGGCTGGTGTTAAAACCAAGGTATTCATAGTGAGGCTAAAGAGTCCCATGAGGAGTCCTAAGATAGCTCCAATCCGTGGACCGTATATGATAGAGGCGATCACGACAGGAATATGAACCAAGGTTGGTTGAATTCCTGATGGAACAAATTGCAGAATGAAGGATGTCACAAAGTGAATGGTGATCATCACCGCAAAAAAGATGGCAATTCGTGAAATAGAAGATGACTTTCTCATAAACAATTCTCCTTAACAGCTTCAACAATAGCTTCTACAGTCGCTAGAGCTCCAGAACCTTTGTCCCCACAAGCAAGAACAGCATCACGAGGTTGAATAATCTGGTAGCCATAGTCTTGTAAAAGTTTTAGATTTCGTTGGGTAGCGGGATGTTCTAGCATTTTTGTATTCATAGCAGGGGCCAGTAATTTTTTAGTCCTTTGAGGCAAAGCTAGAGCTGTGCTTGTGACCATATTATCTCCCAGTCCCATAGCTAATTTAGCAATGGTATTGGCACTGGCTGGCGCGACAAGAAAGAGGTCAGTTTCTTTCCCAATGTCGATGTGCTCGATCCGCTGTGGATCGTCTTCAATCATAACATCTAGCCCTACTTGATTTTTTGAAAGAACTTGCAAGGTTAAAGGGGGGATAAATTTTTGGGCTGAAGGAGTCATGAGGACCTTCACTTCAAAGCCCAATTTGGTTAGTTGGCCGGTAATATCAGCAGCCTTATAGGCAGAAATACTACCGGTAACCGCTAAAGTAATGTGTGTCATATGTTCCTTTTTATTTGATATAACGTAGGATAGCCTCTGCGATTTCTGTTTTCGTAGAAGCTTCTAGGACGTGTTCATCTGTCACTAGATAGGCTTGATGCTGGCCGTTCTGAATCTTGGTCAGATCATTGGCAACGATCATGCTGGCATGATTTTTAACCAGGCTTTCACGTGCTACCTGGATCAACTCTTCAGAAGAAACGTCGACTAATAGCTTAAAGCCGATCAGTTGAATAGCAGGGTTCCATTCTTTGACGAGCGAGATAATCTTCGGATTTTTCTTTAGAAAGAGTACTTGGTATTCTTCTTTGGAAGAGATTTTAGCTTCCTGATTTTCGCGATGGATAAAGCTATGAAGGTCTTGAGCTTTCTCAACTTCATCAAGGCCTGTCATGTAAACAGGTGTGTAGTCTGAAACAGCCATAGCGTGAATCAAAACCTGATGTTGAGGGACTTCCGTTTTCATTTGTGCGAGAAGTTCTTCGACATTTTGGATCAATAGAAGTCGAAGCTGTGGGTGAGGATCGGGTTTAAGCGCGGTAGGCGTTGTGATCAAGGTCACCTGATGTCCCTTTGCAAGAGCCATTTCTGCAAGGATTTTCCCTAGGCTCCCGGTGGAATGATTGGTGATCGAACGAACACTATCAATGGCTTCGCTCGTCCCACCTGATGTAATTAAAATATGCATATGCTTATTTTACACAAAAAAGATACGTAAGTAAAGTTCTGAAGCTATTAGGATTAACTATGTATAGCCATAAAATTTAGATAAAAAACGAACGTTCGATTCAAAAGGTGGAAAAACCATGTTATTTTCGCGAATTTTAGGTATAATAGATCTATCAAATATAAAGGAGTCTCTTATGAAAACAGATATCGAAATTGCTCAAAGCATTGAACTCCAACCGATTGTGGACGTTGTTAAGAAAATTGGTTTGGTTGACGATGATCTTGAATTGTATGGAAAATACAAGGCAAAATTGAGCTTTGATAAGATTCGTGAAGTTGAGAAAAATCCAGTAGGAAAACTTATCTTAGTCACTGCGATCAACCCAACTCCAGCTGGAGAAGGGAAATCAACCATCACCATTGGTTTAGCAGATGCTTTGAATAAAATCGGTAAAAAAACCATGATTGCCATTCGCGAACCTTCTTTAGGTCCAGTTATGGGGATTAAAGGTGGTGCTGCTGGTGGTGGCTATGCCCAAGTTCTACCGATGGAAGACATCAACCTTCATTTCACAGGGGATATGCATGCGATCACAACGGCTAATAATGCCCTCTCAGCATTGATTGATAATCATTTGCACCAAGGAAATGAGCTTGGAATAGACCAACGTCGGATTATCTGGAAACGGGTAGTGGACTTGAATGACCGCGCTCTTCGTCATGTTTCTGTCGGTCTTGGCGGTCCTTTAAATGGGATTCCGCGTGAAGACGGTTTTGATATTACCGTTGCTTCTGAGATCATGGCCATCCTTTGCTTGGCGACAGATATTGAAGATTTGAAACGTCGTTTGGCCAACATTGTTATTGGTTACCGTTATGATCGTAGTCCAGTTTATGTCCGTGATTTGGAAGTGGAAGGGGCTCTTGCCTTGATCCTCAAAGATGCGATCAAGCCAAACTTGGTTCAAACCATCTATGGAACACCTGCCTTTGTTCACGGTGGTCCATTTGCCAATATTGCCCATGGATGTAACTCTGTATTAGCAACGACGACAGCTCTTCATTTAGCTGACTATACGATTACAGAAGCAGGTTTTGGGGCTGACCTTGGCGCTGAAAAATTCCTCGATATTAAAACTCCAAACTTGCCAACTTCACCAGATGCGGTCGTGATCGTAGCGACTCTCCGTGCTCTTAAGATGAACGGTGGAGTGACCAAGGATGCTTTGACTGAAGAAAATGTAGAGGCTGTTCGTGCTGGTTTTGCCAACTTGAAACGTCACGTTGAAAATATCCGTAAGTTTGGCATTCCTGCAGTGGTTGCCATCAATGAATTTATCACTGATACAGAAGCAGAAATTGCTGCTTTGAAAGAATTGTGTGCTGAAATTGAGGTGCCAGTTGAGCTTGCGAGTGTATGGGCGAATGGTGCTGACGGTGGAGTTGAACTTGCTGAAACCTTGGTTAAAACCATCGAAACAAGTCCAGCTAACTACACACGCTTGTATGATAACAATCTTTCTGTTGAAGAAAAAATTGAAAAGATTGTTACAGAAATTTACCGCGGTACGAAGGTGAATTTTGAAAAGAAAGCTAAGACACAAATTGCCCAAATCGTGAAAAATGGTTGGGATAAGTTGCCAATCTGTATGGCCAAAACACAATATAGCTTCTCTGATAATCCAAATGCCTTGGGAGCTCCTGAAAACTTTGAAATCACTATCCGTGAAGTGGTTCCAAAATTGGGAGCAGGCTTTATTGTCGCTTTGACTGGGGATGTCATGACCATGCCTGGTCTACCAAAACGTCCAGCTGCTTTAAATATGGATGTAGCTGCTGATGGAACAGCGATCGGCTTGTTCTAATAGATGCCTGATGACAAAAAACAACTTCTGTTCAAATGAGCAGAAGTTATTTTATTATGTACTCGTCGAATGTTATGATGCAAGAAGCTGATGACTGGCTTTGTGGTACGTAAACCAGAGTTGAAGGGTCATTGGAACCCAAATGAGAGGCTCACAAAGAATGACTCCTATATAGCCTGTATGAGGGATAATGAAAAATACAAAGAGAATTTTTCCTGTTAACTCGATAAAGCTAGAAATCAAAGGGGTCAATTTTCGGCCGATACCTTGGAGGGAATTCCCTAAAATCAAGAGGCATCCTAAGACCGGATAGAAGCAGGAGCTAATTTGCAGATAGAGACTGGCATTTGCGATCAAGTTAGGATTGGTTGATCCAGATATGAGGCTTGTCAAGAACGGACTTGTAAAGAAGAGGAGGATGGCAACAATGATCGACCAAACGAAGGAGAGAAGACAAGCCTGTTTGACCCCTTTTTGAATGCGTCGGAATTGTTTGGCACCAAAGTTTTGCGAGGTAAAGGTCGTCATACTAGTGGAAATAGCAGCCATTGGCAGAAGGGCAAAGGACATGATCCGACGAGCTGAGATTTGAGCACTTATGATGGTCATTCCAAGCTTATTGATAGCTGATTGTAAGATGACGGTTCCGATAGAGACAATGGAAGACATGAGCCCCATGGTAAATCCCTGACTGATTAAGTCCTGATAGAGCCTTTGATCCCAAACAAAATCGTTGCGATTTGGCAGGAGGAAAGGCACTTTTTTGCGAATATAAAAGAAACAAAGAAGTGCAGAAAAACTTTGCGCAATAATGGTCGCGATACCAGCGGATTGGACTCCGAGATGGAGTTGGGTAATAAAATAAAGATCAAGAAGAATATTGAGAACAGCAGCGATAATCAAGAAATAGAGTGCCGCTAAGCTATCGCCAACCGCTCTCAGAAGTCCGGCGCAAAGATTATAGGCAAAGGTCACAGCCACACCATTAACAATGGTGGAAATATAAAGATAGGACTGAGCTAGAATAGCTGATGGGGTCCCTAAAAACTGGAGCAGCGGATAAAGTCCGACAGCACCAATGAAGATCACAAGGAGACTGAGGATGCCGCCAATAACAGCAGTTGCTGCAACTGATTTTCGTAATTGGTCATCGTTTTTAGCTCCATAATTTCTCGCGATAATGATGCCCATCCCATTTCCAACACCGACAGCAAATCCGACAATCAGATCAAAGATAGCAGAGGTCGCCCCAACGGCTGCCAATGATTTTTGACCTAAAAAACGCCCAACAATCATAACATCCGATATATTGTAGACTTGTTGGAAAATATTGGATAAGAGAATAGGAAAGGCAAAACTCAAAAGAGCTGGTAAAATAGGGCCATCTATGAGATCCACACGTTGAATTCTTTTCATAGTGCCATTATACCAACTTCAGTAACCAGCGACAAGCATCGGTAGTTGAATCCCCTTACATTTTTTGATATAATCGTGTCAGAAAAGGAGGCCTTATGAGCTTAACGAGCCAATTAATCACTGAAACGTTCCCAGATCTGGATAAGGTCGAAAGGCTGAATATCGAAGCATTTCCAGAAGAAGAGCGTGTTCCTTTGTCAGAATTTTTACGCTATACGGACAATGACGATGCCAATTTCTTTGCTTTTTATAACGAGGAAGAATTTGTCGGATTCGCTTTTTCAATCTATAATCAGAAAGCTTTTTATGTCAGTTTCTTTGCCATTATGCCACATTTAAGAAGCCACGGATATGGTCAAGAAATCATTGAAAAATTGGTGGAATTTTACCAAAGGACCATGATTCTTGAAGTGGAACGTTTAGATGAAGAATGCGACAATATAGAGCAACGTCAGTCTCGGATGGATTTCTATAAGCGAAATGGATTTAAAACTGCTAATGCCTTTTTAGAATACGATGATCTGAGTTTTGAGATTCTTTATCGAGGCGATCAATTTGATGAAGAGGCTTATCGGGACATCTTCCATAAACTGCAAGCAGAGAATTACTTTGATTTCCGTATTGAATACCGACGCTTCAGTGATCATTAGACATGATATAAAAAAGTTCTCAGCTAATTTGCAGAGAACTTTTTTGGTTAGTAAATAAAGAAATAGTTCACGATACTCATGATTTGTGAAAAGAACCAAGGCAGAAATAGAAAAGCTAAGAAAGCAGCATGCCATTTCCAATAGAGAGAAACTAGCCCAACCGTTTCTCGGATCCAAGCCGATGGAAGATAATAAAAAGCTGTTTTTGAACCGACACTGCGTCCAGGGATTTTTAATCGTCTCATAAAGACACCAGCCCGAAGAGCGTGAAAGGAATTGGTCACCACAAGGACACTCTTTCCTAGTCCCTGATCTTCAAGAATAGCCTTGCTAAAGGTCAGATTCTCAAAAGTCGTTCGAGAACGATTCTCAATCAAAATGTCTTCCTGTGGTACACCCTGTTCCATCAGGTAGTTTGCCATAGCTTCCGCCTCTGAGGTTAACTCATCCGCACCTTGTCCACCAGAAACAATTAGTTTTGATCGTCCCTCGAACTGCTCATAGATAGTCTTTGCTTTAGTTAGACGCTGGGCCAAAAGTGGTGGTACTTTATTCCCGATTAGACCGGAGCCAAGGATGATGATAATATCGGGCTCTTTACGAACGGGCAAGTAATTGCAAAAAGTCCCATATAAAACATAAGAAAGATAAAGAAAAGTCGAGTAAAAGAGGGCAAAGTCTGTTGGATAAATCAAGAGGTCTTTTCCTGGGAAATAAGGAAGGAAATGAAGCGCCAAGGTGCCGATAATAAAGATCCCATATAGGAGTGAGAGGAGGTTTGCCAATCTTTTGCCTTCAAAAGATATCATTTGCCGGCCGTTAAAAAGAAGAAAAACAGTTGAGAAAATAATACTGAGTAAAACAAGAATAGCAAGTACTGAAAAGATAATGATGGCAACCTTTTGGTTAAACCAGAGCTCCGTACGAACAACTAGTAGAAGGGCGGAAATTAGGAGGAAAAGGCCGAAACTTATTGAAAAGAGGTAAGCATTGATCAGTCGTCTGCGGTCGTTCATAAAGAAAAATAAAAAAATAGTAGCTGGAACCAACCAGAATAGATAGAAAAACATGATGACTCCTAAATATAGTAGTAGTTCAATTGTAACACACTTGGCAAGAATGTGCTTATGAACTCCACAATCGTTCAATGTTGTTAAAAGCCTTAACTGCCAATTGAGAAAATCAATAGATTCAGAAAAAAAGAATTGCCGTGGTGGATAAAAGCTGTTATACTAGGAAAGATTGACAAATGAAAAGGAGAACACATGTTACGAAAAGGTTCCTTAACAGGTTTGCTGTTATTTGGTATTTTCTTCGGTGCAGGGAATTTGATCTTTCCACCTGCGCTAGGTGCCCAGTCGGGTAGCCATTTTTGGCCGGCTATTGCTGGATTTGTCTTATCAGGAGTAGGGATTGCGATTATCACCTTGATTATTGGGACACTCAATCCTAAAGGGTATATCCATGAGATTTCACGAAAAATTGCTCCTTGGTTTGCCATCGTTTATCTGGTAGCCTTATACCTCTCTATTGGCCCCTTCTTTGCTATTCCAAGAACGGTTACTGTTTCTTACGAAGTTGGAATCGCCCCCTTGTTAGGAAATGCCAATGGAGGACTTGGTCTCTTCATTTTTACCTTGATTTATTTCTGTTTGGCCTATTTGATTGCCTTGTATCCTTCTAAAATCCTAGATAGTATAGGTCGGATTTTAACACCTGTCTTTGCTATCTTGATTGTTGTACTCGTTGTCCTTGGTGCTCTCAAGTACAGCGGACACGCGCCTCAAGTGGCAACAGAAGCCTACCAAGCATCTGCCTTTGGGCAAGGTTTCCTTGAAGGGTATAACACCTTGGATGCCTTGGCATCTGTTGCCTTTAGCGTCATCGCAGTGACTACTCTTAATCAACTTGGTTTCACCAGCAAAAAAGAATACATTAAAACGATCTGGATTGTTGGCATCGTTGTAGCCATTGGCTTTAGTATTTTGTATATTGGATTGGGTTATCTTGGAAATCACTTCCCAATTCCAGCAGAAGTGATGGCTTCCGATGCCAATAAGGGTGTTTATGTCCTCTCAGAAGCAACCAAGGCTATCTTCGGCCCAGTTGCTCAAATTTTCCTTGCAGGTATGGTAACGGTGACTTGCTTTACCACAACAGCTGGTTTGATCGTATCGACAGGGGAATTCTTCCATAACACTTTCCCTAAAATTTCTTACAAAGTCTATGCAAGTTTCTTCACTCTGATTGGTTTTGCGATTGCCAACCTTGGCTTGAGCGCCATTATTGCCTATTCATTACCTGTCTTAATGATTCTTTACCCAATCACCATTACCATTGTGTTGATTGTGATTGTTAACAAATTTATCGATCTTTCAAAACCAGGAATGCAACTGACTATTTTCTTAGTTAGCTTGGTGGCGTTTGCAGATGTTCTTGCAAGCACCTTTAAACTTTCAAGCTTAGCTAACATTATTAAAACTTTACCATTTGCTGCGGAGTCTCTTCCATGGTTACTTCCAGCAGTAGTCGGGATTGTGCTCTCTCTGTTTTTACCAAATAAACAAAGCGCAGAAGAAGAATAAGATTTGCTAGAAACTCTAAAGTTACCTGCTTTAGAGTTTTTTTGATTTTGAAACTAGTAACGAAATGGATTCTTTAAAACCAAAACGTAGCAGAAATTTTTAATTTAAGGAAGGGCATGTTATACTATTTCTAACATATCAATATACGGAGCATTTTATGAATCAAATCGTTTTCTCTTTCACTGTCTTTCTGGCAGGGATTCTCTCCTTTTTCTCTCCCTGTGTCTTTCCTTTGCTCCCGGTCTACATAGGCGTTTTGCTAGGAAGTGATCAGGAAAAATCCGTTCAGATTTTTGGGAAAAAGATACGCTGGCATGGCATCGTTAAGACCTTGTGTTTTATCGCAGGTATTTCTGTTATTTTCCTTATCATAGGTTTCGGAGCAGGTTTGCTTGGCCAAATCATGTACACCAACTGGTTTCGTTACCTGATGGGAATTCTCATCATTATTCTTGGTCTTCATCAGATGGAAGTCTTTCACTTCAGCTTCTTAGAGAAACAGAAGACAATGGATTTCGGGGCAAACAAGCACAAGAATGAATTATTTTCAGCTTTCCTGCTTGGATTGGGCTTTAGTTTTGGTTGGACTCCTTGTATCGGACCTGTTCTTGGCTCTGTTCTTGCCTTGGCAGCATCCAATGGACAAGATGCCCTTATGGGAGCTGTTTACCTTTTCATTTATACATTAGGTATGGCTATTCCATTCTTACTTCTAGCTCTAGCATCTGGGATCATTCTCCCATACTTTAATCGTCTCAAACCCCATCTCTTATTACTAAAGAAGATTGGTGGCTTTATTATCATCATTATGGGGATTTTGTTACTCTTGGGACAATTGAATAGCTTGTCTGCTATCTTTTCATAAATCAAATGGAGGTTTACTCATTATGAAAGTTATTAAATACGCCTGTTTTTCGCTTCTTTCTCTGTCTATCCTGACTGCTTGCTCTATGAATCAGTCCGAAAGCGGCATGAATAATCAATCAATGAATAATCAATCAATGACCAACACAACCGCTAGCAAACATCCTTTAGTGGGAAAAGACGCTAGTGACTTTGAACTAAAGGATATGCAGGGCAAGACTGTCAAACTTTCTGACTACAAAGGGAAGAAGGTTTATTTGAAATTTTGGGCAACCTGGTGTGGCCCTTGCCGGCAAAGTATGCCTGAATTAGAGAAATTGGTCAAGGATACGGATAGAGACTTTGAAATTCTGACCATTATGGCACCAGGACTCCAAGGTGAAAAAACAGAAGAAGAATTCGTCAAATGGTTTGATCAACAAGATTACAAGTCCGTACCGGTCTTGTACAATCCAGATGGTTCTGCATTTGCAGATTATCAGGTTCGCTCTATTCCTACAGAAGTCTTTATAGACAGTCATGGGAAAATTGGACATGTCCAATTAGGGGCTATTTCAAACGAAGATGCTAAGAAGATCATCAAGGAGTTACAATAAAAAAATGAAGCACGAAGCTTCATTTTTTTCTAGTTTCTTAGTTGCTTGCACCAGAAGTGGCATCGGCATCTCCGTGCCCTCCGTCACCATGTCCTCCAGCATCAGAAGCACCAGAAGTTGCATCTGCACTACCGTGTCCACCAGCAGGAGCAAATGGACCGCTTCCGCCAACTAGACGTTGTCCTGTTGTTTGTAGGTACCAGTCCAACCATGGTTTGAAGTTGAAGACGATCTCATTGATACCAGCGTATGAACCATCTTCATAGTACATAGCTTGGTAGTTGTGAGTGTTGATCACGCCTTCAGGAGATCCTGGAACAATAGTCCGAACATAGTCTTGGTTACCGTTACGAAGGGTACCAATCACCCATTCCACGTTTTTCATACGTGCTGGTGGTAGGGAGCCGTGAACGGTTGACATCCGGCTTCCTGATTGAGGTGGCACGCGTTTGGCAAACATGGTATCAGGATCTTGATGGGCATTATTGTAGTAGAGGAATTGGTTGTTATCATCGGCATAGGTCAATTCAAATGGCATAGCCTTTAAGAACATATCAATTTGGTTAACGGTTAGGATACCGTGGTCGAGTTTGACATAGGTATCGCCAGAAACGGCACCAGTGATTTCAGCTACCTTTTCTACCCAATCTGGATCGTCAGGATCGACTTCAGTAACAGTTGTAGCGATTGGATGATTACAATCCAAGTCTTCTGGTTCAATTGGTTTTGGTTTTTTCAATTTCGATACAACCTCAACGTATTTCATAAAATTATCCAAGCAGGTTTCAAGGAATTTGACGGTTCCCTCGTTGATGATATTGCCGTTTTCGTCAAAAGCTTCTTTCGCTTTTCCTAGAAGGAATTCATTCCCTGGAAGAGTGTAAGCATTGACGCCTGGAGCATCAAGGATCTTACGGAGGTGAACCTGTGCGCGTGAAGTCCCTTGATCATAGTAAGAAGCACCGACGATCATAACCGGTTTGTTTTCAAATGGATGCACCTCGAAAGATAGCCATTCAAGAACAGACTTGAGAGCAGCAGAGATCGTATGGTTGTGCTCTGGAGTGGCAATGATAACACCATCTGCACGAGTGATTTTGTTATATAAAAGACGCAATTGGAAACTTTCGTCCCATTTTTCATCTTGGTTAAACATTGGAACTTCGTCGATTTCAAGAACTTCCAATTCAAATTTGATTTTAAATTGGCGGCGAATGAATTCCAAAAGTTTACGGTTATATGATTGATCGTAGTTCGATCCTACAAGTCCAACAAATTTCATTCTTTTCTGTCTCCTATCTTACAAGTTTTCCCAGTCAAATTCTTCAGCATCTTTTCGAAGCAATTCTTGGGCGTTGCGCAATTTGTCTGTGATTTTCACAAACACACGGAAATCATCAAAGATGGCATCTAATTTTTGAATGACATCTAAATCCACCAAGTCTCCATTTTGATCAAAGGCTTGCAATGAATGAGAGAGCAAGAATTCATCTGGCAAAACAGTCGCTTTAATTTCTGGAGCATTTAAGATTTGGCGAAGTTGGAGTTGGGCGCGTGAAGATCCCAACGTACCGTATGAAGCCCCAGTAATCATGACTGGTTTATTCAACAATGGGAAGACTCCGTATGAGAGCCAAGCGAGAGCACTCATCAAGACCGCTGGAATAGAGTGGTCGTATTCTGGAGTCCCAATAATGACTCCATCAGCCTCCTCAATTTTTGCAACAATATCCAAGACAGCTTCAGGCACTTGTTTGTCAGCTGGTTTGTTAAAGACAGGGATATCTTTAATTTCAACCAATTCGATCTCAGCCTTGTCAGCAAAATGTTTTTGCATGTATTGAAGCAGTTGACGGTTTGTAGAACGTTTGGAGTTTGTCCCCACAATCGCAATAAGTTTTATCATGGAAAATTCCTTTCTGATAGGAGAATTATAAATAAGATTGAAGCCCACTTGTATAGGCGATCTTGCCTGTTTGAGAAACCAACAAGGTATCTATACCAGGAAGTGATTCAACAGTGTTGAGGATAGAAGCAGGAGATTCCCCGAACAGGCGGGTAGTCCATATCTCCCCGTCTACGGATCGATCAGATATGATGGTGATACTGGCTAAGTCTGTCTCAACCGGATAGCCCGTCGCGCTATCAAAGATGTGGTGAAACGACTGGCCGTCAACTTCTAAATGACGCTCGTAGATGCCAGAGGTGACAATAGATTTATCCTTGACAGAGAGGACCAGTAGGTGCCGACCTCTTTTTTCGACTGGATTTTGAATGCCAATCCGCCAAGGCTGTTGTTTGATGGGATGTTGACCGACAGTGAGGATATTTCCTCCAAGATCGATCAAGGCATCTGTTACTCCCTGGCTCTTTAAAAAGGTCGCAATGCAGTCTGCACTATAGCCCTTAGCTAAGGCTCCTAAATCAATCTTCATTCCAGGACGTGTCAGAAAGACCGTATGGTTTTCTGGGTCGAGCTGGATTTGGTGAGGATCGATCAAGGTCAGAGCTTGATCGATTTCCCCTTGCTGGGGACGTCTAGCATCTGAAAATCCAATTCGCCAGGTCTGTACAAGAGGACCAATGGCGATGTTTAAATGGCTGTTCTGAGCTTGACTATGCAAGGTTCCTAATGCAATCAGTTCAAAAAGATCTGGATGCACTTGGACTGGGGAAATACCAGCTTGGTGATTGACCTCCATGAGTTCAGAACTTGCATCATTGGCACTGAAGCGATGTTCGTAGGAGCGAAGAAGTTCAAAGCAGCGGGCTAAGAGTTCATTCGCTTGTGGGTGACAGATCGAAACAGTGATGGTCGTTCCCATCAAATGTTCGGATCGACTACTTAGGTCCACTAAAAATCTATCCTTTCCTATTTTCACTTACCTACAGTATATCAAAAAGATATCGTTTTCACAATCCTTTCAAGCATATTGTTTGACATTTTTTGAAACATGTGAAGTGTGATTTTCTGGAAAATTGAAAAAAAGATCACAAATTCTGAGCAAAATAATTGTAACCGATATCATTTTTATGATATACTCAAGAAGTAAATTAAATTAAAGGTAGGATTTATTCTATGAGTAAAATCGTTGTTGTAGGGGCTAACCATGCCGGAACAGCTTGTATCAACACTATGTTAGATAATTTCGGAAATGAAAATGAAATTGTGGTTTTTGACCAAAACTCAAACATTTCATTCCTTGGATGTGGGATGGCACTTTGGATCGGTGAACAAATCGATGGTCCTGAAGGTCTTTTCTACTCTGACAAAGAAAAATTGGAAGCAAAAGGTGCAAAAGTCTACATGAACTCTCCTGTTCTTTCAATTGACTATGACAACAAAGTGGTGACTGCAGAAGTTGATGGAAAAGAGCACAAAGAATCTTACGAAAAATTGATCTTTGCGACTGGATCAACACCAATCATTCCTCCAATTAAAGGAGTTGAAATCGTACCTGGTAACCGCGAATTCAAAGCAACTCTTGAAAATCTTCAATTCGTTAAATTGTACCAAAACGCTGAAGAAGTGATCGAAAAATTGAAAGACAACAGCAAACATTTGAACCGTATCGCCGTAGTTGGTGGTGGTTACATCGGTGTTGAACTTGCTGAAGCTTTCGAACGTCTTGGTAAAGATGTTGTCTTGGTGGATATCGTGGATACTGTCTTGAATGGCTACTACGACAAAGACTTCACAGACATCATGGCGAAAAACCTGGAAGACCACAACATCCGTTTGGCACTTGGACAAACGGTTCAAGCGGTTGAAGGAGATGGTAAGGTAGAACGCCTTGTAACCGATAAAGAAACCTTCGATGTAGATATGGTTATCTTGGCTGTTGGTTTCCGTCCTAATACAGCTCTTGCTGATGGTAAGATCGAACTCTTCCGCAACGGTGCCTTCCTTGTTGATAAGAAACAAGAAACGTCACTTCCAGGTGTATACGCAGTTGGTGACTGTGCGACTATCTTCGATAACGCTCGTAACGAAATGAGCTATATCGCTCTTGCATCTAATGCGGTTCGTTCAGGTATTGTTGGTGCCTACAATGCGACTGGTCATGAATTAGAAGGAATCGGTGTTCAAGGTTCTAATGGTATCTCTATCTACGGCCTTCACATGGTTTCAACTGGTTTGACTCTTGAAAAAGCGAAAGCAGCAGGCTTCAATGCCACTGAAACTGGCTTCAACGACCTTCAAAAACCTGAATTTATCAAACACGATAACTATGAAGTTGGTATCAAGATCGTCTATGATAAAGACACTCGTCAAATCCTTGGAGCTCAAATGGTATCACGTGATAGCGCCATCTCAATGGCTATCCACATGTTCTCACTTGCGATTCAAGAACACGTGACGATTGATAAATTGGCTTTGACGGACTTATTCTTCTTGCCACACTTCAACAAACCATACAACTACATTACAATGGCAGCTTTAACTGCTGAATAATGAATAATTGAAAAACAAAGCTAGCGGTGCTAGTTTTGTTTTTTTCTGCTTTTCCATGTATTCAGAGGCAGTGAAATAAGGTATAATGAATAGGATAAGAGTTTGAAGGAGTTAGGGAATGTCTGCTAAAGAAGAAGCCTTAAAAAAGGAATTTCATTTTGCCTCTAGTTCAATTGTGGCCCATATTGTCAGAGGTGTTCTGGTTGGGATCGTTGTGGGCTGCATCGTCTCAACTTTTCGTTTTTTGATCGAACATATTTTTCATTTTGTTCAAGGCGTTTACAAGGAGATGTCTGGTCAACCACTTTATTTGCTGGCGATGCTGTTGGGCTATGGGGGGATCGTACTGATTGCTGGCCGACTTATTCGCACCAATCGGGATATCAAAGGATCAGGAATTCCGCAAGTCGAAGCGGAACTCAAGGGCCTATTGGCGGTAAGCTGGTGGGATACCTTATGGAAGAAGTATATTCTAGGTGTCTTGGCCATCGGAAGTGGCTTGATGCTTGGTCGTGAAGGTCCTAGTATTCAATTAGGGGCAATGGGTGGAAAAGGAGTGGCCCATCATTTGAAGGTTAGCCCAGTTGAGGAGCGGTCTTTGATTGCAAGTGGGGCTGCCGCTGGTCTTGCGGCTGCCTTTAATGCACCTATAGCGGGGCTCTTATTTGTGGTTGAAGAGGTCTACCATCATTTTTCACGTTTCTATTGGATTTCGACCTTGGCTGCTAGTTTGACTGCTAATTTTATTTCACTCAATGTCTTTGGTCAAACACCAGTGCTTCATATGCCACAAAATATTCCACCGCTCCATCTGTCTCAGTACTGGATTTATCTTTTTCTTGGAGTCTTTTTAGGGGCAGCAGGGTATGTCTACGAAATAGTGGTTCTCAATATCGGTCGATTGTATCGCTTACTTGAGAAGATTTTCCATGTTCCTTCTCATTATTCTTCTTTATTTGCCTTTGTCTTGATTCTTCCAATCGGCTATTTCCTTCCTCAAATTCTTGGTGGTGGGAACCAATTGGTCTTGGATTTAGCTCGAGTACCGTATCCAGTGCTGACCATCCTTCTCTATTTTGCGATCCGTTTCATCTGGAGTATGTTGAGCTATGGTAGTGGCTTGCCAGGTGGCATCTTCCTGCCCATTCTAGCGTTAGGATCACTTTTAGGGGCCATTGTTGGAACCTTCCTCCAAAATATTGGCTTTATCTCTCAAAATCAGCTACCTCTCTTCATTATTTTAGGAATGAGTGGGTATTTTGGGGCTATTTCAAAAGCACCTTTAACAGCGATGATCTTGGTGACAGAGATGGTCGGTGATATTCGCAGTTTAATGCCCCTAGGCATGGTGACCTTGCTGGCTTATATGATCATGGATCTCTTCCATGGAGCGCCAGTCTATGAAGCCATGCTCGAGCAATTGTTGCCGGATAAGGCGCAAGAAGAAGGAGAGTTGACTTTAATTGAGATCCCTGTATCAGAAAAGATTGCAGGAAAGCAAGTTCATGAACTGCACCTCCCTCAAGATATCTTAATTACCACGCAAATGCGAAGTGGTAAGAGCTATACGGTCAATGGTGCAACCCGCTTGTATCTAGGGGATAGTATCTTTGTGGTGGTTAAAGAATCTGAAATCGGACGGGTCAAAGATATTCTTTTGTAAAAGACTGATTCTCAGAAAAGTTTTTCTATTATTAAATTTTCAGACAATTATTGAAAAATGAGAAAATATCTGGTAAAATAAGGGCAAGAACAGATGAGGAGAAGTCTTTCATGAAAAAATATAGTCTACTCTTATTGAGTGTTGCTCTTTTAGCAGGGTGTGCAAATACTACTAGCAAACAGTCCAGTCAAAAGACGCAAACTAGCTCAACGGTGCAGTTGTCAAAGGCTGACCAGAAGACCTTGGACAATGCGACGGCTGAATACAAAGATTTTGTCGAAATGCAAATTGACCAATTGCTCAAGGATACAGAAGGATTCCGTGCTACCCTAAAAGAAGGAAATTTGGAAGAAGCCAAAAAGCAATACCCCTTAATCCGCATGGCCTATGAACGATCTGAGCCGATTGCTGAAACCTTTGGAGAATCGGATGTCAAAATCGACTACCGCTTGGTGGATTATGTAGATGAAAATAAATCAGAAGATGGCTGGTCAGGTTTCCACCGGATTGAGCGTATCCTTTGGGAAAACAATACTACAGATGGAACAGACAAATACGCTGACCAACTGGTGAACGATATCAAGGAGTTGAAAGCTAAAATTGCTACAGTAGAAGTCACACCGGATATCATGTTGACCGGAGCTGTCGATCTGCTCAATGAAGTGGCAACGCAAAAGATTACGGGTGAAGAAGAAGTCTTCTCTCATACAGATCTTTACGACTTCCGCGCTAATATTGAAGGGGCTGAAAAGATCTTCTCTCTCTTTAAACCCTTGATTGAGAAAAAAGATGCTAAATTGGTTAAAACCTTGGAAGCAGAATTCAAAAATGTCAATGCTCTATTGGACAAACACATGACAGATGATTCAAACTATAAGTCTTACACAGATTTATCCAAGGAAGATACCAAGGAATTGGCAGAAGCTGTGACCAAACTTGGCGAACCTTTGTCTCAAATGGGTGTGATTTTAGATGGGAAATAAGAAACATGGCTGACGAAAAATTTTTAGATAAAAAAATGGACCGTCGTGAATTTCTTAAAAAAGCAGGTATTGGAGGGGCTGGTCTAGCGCTGGGTCTCTCTGGTGCATCTGCTTTTTTCGCTAATCAAGACAGTTCCAGCAAAAAAGCTTATGATGGGGATGAAGACATCTCCTTTTATGGCAAGCACCAAGCAGGGATTACAACGCCCATGCAGAAGGCTTGCTACTTGGTTGTATTAGATCTTCACACGACGGACAAAAAAGAAGTCATCCAGCTCTTTAAAGACTGGACTGATTATAGTAGTAAATTAGTCGAAGGAGAGTTGGTCAAAAAAGATGGGGCCAATGCCCTTTTGCCACCAACAGATACAGGTGAAACAGTAGGGCTCAACCCCTATCGCTTGAGCTTGACTTTTGGGGTTTCGGCTTCCTTTCTAAAGAAACTGGGCTTGGAGGCCAAACGTCCGAAACTCTTTCGTGATTTGCCTCCATTTCCAAAGGAGCAGTTGCAGGACAAATATACAGGTGGTGATATCGTCATTCAGGCCTGTGCGGATGATGAGCAAGTAGCCTTTCATGCGGTGCGAAATCTGATTCGTAAGGGTCGCAATACCATTACCATGAAGTGGAGCAAATCAGGATTTGCAGCTATTGGTGACCAAAAAGAAACGCCCCGTAACCTCTTTGGTTTCAAGGATGGAACAGCAAATGTCACGACTGAGAAAGACTTTGACAAGGTCGTCTGGACTGACAGCAAGGACTGGATGAAGGGTGGTTCTTATATGGCTCTTCGCCTAGTGCAAATGCACTTGGAAACTTGGGATCGGACCAATTTGCAGGAGCAAGAAAACACCTTTGGTCGCTACAAGGAATCCGGTGCTCCCTTTGGTAAAACCAACGAATTTGATGAAGTAGATTTATCTAAACTACCAGTTGATTCACATGTTCGATTGGCCAAAGAAGTCGATCGACCGATTTTACGCCGATCATATTCCTATTCGGATGGCATCAATGAACAGACTGGGCAATTTGATGCCGGCTTGATCTTTATCGCCTTTCAAAAAGATCCGAACAGCTTTGTCAAAATCCAAACCAATTTGGGCGCAGTAGACAAAATGAACGAGTACATCACCCATATCGGAAGTGGCCTCTTTGCTTGCTTTGCAGGCGTTGAGAAAGGAGGGTATCTTGGTCAAGCACTCTTTGAATAAATTCTTGATCTTGTTCGGCCTTCTTGCCTTGTTCTGGACTCATCCAGTGGCTGCGGAGTCTTATAGCGATCTCTTTATCAAGATCACAGATGCAACAACCGCTGTACAAAATAAGGACCAGGAAAAGGCCAAGGCATTAATCGCTGAGATTCAGGCTGATTTTGAATCCAAAGACCACCATGATTCCAAGGCAGGAAAAAAAGTTAGCCAAGCTCTGGCTATAAATGGGGAGGTAACCAAAGAGGATCTCACCAAGATCTCATCTGCCTTGCTCGCTTTTGAAAAAGAGCAAAATCCGGTCGATTTAGAGGCGGAAAAAGACAAACTCGTGAGTCACCTCGCACCTTATTTTAAGAACCTACAAGAGGCCATTACAGCTAAGGATCTGGATAAAACCCGTCAAATCTATGCTGATCTCAATAACACCTGGACGCGAAACGAAGCGGTGGTAAGAGATCACAGCACAGCCTACTATGGCAAAATCGAGACGGCCATTTCGCTCTTGCGAAGTAGTATTGAAACAGAGCCTACTGATTTCACCAACATCCAGTCCTCTTATAATGACCTCAAAAATGGGATTGATGCCTTTGTAAAAGGAGAAGCCATTAGCAGTGCCAGTACGGATTTGACGTTGAAAGATGGGATCAAGCTTTTGGAGAAGGCGCAAAGCCAATTTCAATCCGGCGACGATAAATCTGCTGCAGCGACTATGAAGCAGTTCATCACCATCTGGCCAACTATCGAAGGGGATGTTAGCACGACCAATCCCAGTCTCTACACGCGCGTAGAGAGCGAATCCCCGGTCATTATGGTCAAGGGGAAAGAAAAAGCCTATCAAGAGAAATTACAAGGATTGATCAGAGACCTGTCTGCGATCGATACGACAGCTTCTTACAACGCCTTTGATGCCATGTTGATTCTTTTGCGTGAAGGAGTAGAAGCCCTTCTGATCGTCATGGCACTTGTGACGACCCTTAAGGCTGCTAAGATGAGGAAAGGCCTTAAATGGGTTTACGGTGGAGCTATTGCGGGTGTTCTTGCCAGTGCAGCGATTGCTCTTGTTTTGCAAGTAGCATTTCCAGCCGTTACTTCGGGGTCTAATCGGGAAATCATTGAAGGTGGCGTTGGGATTTTCGCTGTGGTCATGATGATTCTCATCGGAATTTGGCTCCACAGCAAGTCTTCTGTCAAACAGTGGAATGCCTTTATGGACCGTCAAATGAAGACAGTGACGGCTACAGGAAGCTTTGTCTCTATGTTTGCCCTCAGTTTCTTAGCAGTCTTTCGTGAAGGGGCTGAGACCATTCTCTTTTATGTCGGGATCATTCCGCGGATTACAACCGCGAATTTCTTACTGGGAATCGGGCTTGCCATAGCCGTTCTCATCATCATTGCAGTGGCTATGACCAAGGCTAGTCAAGCTATCCAACCTCATCGAATCTTTTTCATTCTGACGTGGTTGATTTACGCCTTGGCCTTCAAGATGCTCGGTGTCAGCATTCACGCCCTTCAGTTGACCAATATCCTCCCTAGCCATTTGGTCAATGGACTTCCAACCATTGATTGGGCCGGTATCTATCCAAGCTGGGAAGTTCTTCTTCCTCAATGTATCTTTGTGGCCTTGATCGCACTCGTTACGGTGAGACAACATGGCAAAGAGTAGAGCAGATGAAATGACCATTGTTGAACATTTGGTCGAATTTCGAAAACGATTGATCGCAGTGGTCTTATGTTATATTATCGTCTTTCTGGTGGCTTTTGTATTTGGTGGAGAACTCTACCAAGCCTTGACGGCTAGCCTCCATCAAAAACTGCTGGTACTGGGACCGAATGATATCCTCTGGATCTATGTATCGCTGGCTAATCTCACAGCCTTTAGCCTGACCTTGCCCTTTATTGTCTACCAGATTTGGCAATTTGTAAGGCCGGCTTTGAAGGAGAAGGAGGCGCGTGCAGTCTTTGCCTACATTCCAGCTAGCTTTATTTGCTTTT
The DNA here is from genome assembly GCA_018377375.1 of Streptococcus parasanguinis. Taxonomy (GTDB): domain Bacteria; phylum Bacillota; class Bacilli; order Lactobacillales; family Streptococcaceae; genus Streptococcus; species Streptococcus parasanguinis_N. The sequence continues at coordinate 33,150 of JAGZZN010000006.1, read as the reverse complement.
TGCTGGGGCTTGCATTTGGTTATTTCTTTGTCAGTCCAGCTATTTTAGAGGTCCTGATGCGCTTGGGAGAAGGGCTGTTTGATACCCAATTGACGGCACAAAATTATTTAACCTTCTTATGGCACACTACCTTGCCTTTAGGAGTCTTGTTTGAGTTGCCTGTTCTGGTCGCTTTTCTGACCTCGATTGGGCTCTTGACACCACAGTTTTTAATAACCTACCGCCGTTACGCTTACTTTGTTCTGCTGGTCTTAGCTGTCGTGCTAACCCCTGCAGACTTTATCAGTGACTTGGCCATGACACTCCCTTTGATCCTCTTATTTGAAGTCAGTGTCGCCATCAGTAAAGTCATCTATTCAAGAAAAAGGAGAAACTAATGGGAATTTTACGTGATATTGGAGCACCAGGTTTGATCATCATCATCCTGGGCGCCCTCTTGATTTTTGGACCAAAACGCCTGCCAGAGTTAGGTCAGTCCATCGGCAAAATGTTTGCTGAGTTTAAGACTGCTGTCAATAAAGGCAGTGAAGAAGCCGATCAAGATACCAAAGAAGCTAAAGAAGAAAAAGAATAATCAGACAATTTTCAAAATTCTATTGAGTTCGATTGCATAAAAAGGTATAATAAGACAAGTACTTGCAATCGACGAAGGAGGAAACCATGATTATTACGATTTTGTCACTCATTTTCTATTTCAGCTATATCGGATTCTTATGCTGGTTGGTCGTAAAAATTGTCGAAAAATTGTTCAATTTCTTGTTGAACCGTTAATAAAGAAACAATCCATTTCACCCCAAGTGAGTGGATTTTTTTGTATCCACTTCAGTTAAAAAGATTCAAACAAAGAGGTGTTAACGGTCTCAGATTGAAGATAAAGTCATATAAAAACCTTTCCTTAAGTGAGTACGGACGTCAGCGAACTTCGTTGAAGTTCCATGACTAAATCAAGATACAAAAGGCGTCTGCGGATAAAGTCAAAAGAGGAATTTAGAAAGCAAGTGAAACAACACAACAAAACCATCGTTTTACTGACTGTTTTGTTTATTGCTATGTTTTCCATTTCAATGTTTTTATATCTTTCAACTCCTAGTATCTTCTTGTTACTAGTGATGGACTATATCGTTTGTTTTTCTTATCTATTTTATAAGAAAGTTAAGCTTAATAGAAATACAGTAATTACAAGATTGTAATATTTTCTGTTATAGCTTTATGTGGCATGGGAATAAATTGATATGACTTTTATTATATATGGTATAATGAGATAAATTTGGAGTTGTAGAGGTGAGCATTTGGAAGAACATAGACCTGATTTTAGAGATATAAAATCATTTGAAGAATTTAACAGATACTACTGGTATCGAGAAGAGCTTTCACAAATTTGTAAGTACCTTGGATTAGAATACAGTTGTACAAAAAATGAATTAAATCATATTATAGAACAATATTTTAAGGGAAATAGAGTAGAAAAATTTTTGAGGAAAAGAAACAAAAATCAAGCCGAAATAATAACCCTAAATACATCATTACTTGAATGTGGGTTTTCCTTTAACCAGAAATTTCGTGATTATTTTTCAGATGTAACAGGTGTTAATCCGTTTAAATTTAATGCTGATATGGCAACAGCTTGGCGAAAAGTAAAACGGGACAACAACATAAATTTTACAATCCAAGATATGATTAAAATATACTATGGAGAGTCAGACTACGCCAAGTATGATAATTCAGCTTGCCAATGGAATCAATTTCTAAAAGACTTTTGTGCAGATGAATTTAGCAATCATTACTCCAACAAGTTAAAAGTTGCGGCTATCCTTTGGAAAGAAGTTAGAGATTCAAAAAATAAAAAAATTTATTCACGGGGACTTCTAAAAGAATATAGCTACAAAATAGAGGAGTACTGTAAGTAAACAACTTCAAGTTTGTCGAATCAGGCATACCAGGAAGCAGGTCTGGATGTTGATTTCTCCTATTTACCTGAGATTCAACAGAATCTTCATGTGATTACAAAAAGCAATCTTGAGAGCTACTTAGAAATGTATAAAGATGATTGGCTGAAGGTGACGGTTGAAGAATTGATCGAAATGATCAAACGCTCAATGGATTGTGAGGACTTACATTCAGAGATTATTTTTGAAGGAAAAGGTTTACTCCCGGATCTTTTAATCGATTTTGATAAAGAGGAGTTTTATTCAAACCATCTGGGAATGAAAAACTACGAAAGATATGTGCCGAACGGATGGAAGATTTTTTCAGGGAAATTCGATCATTTGATCCCCAAAGAGGAGCAATATTGGATTGAAAAGACTGGTGCGAACCAATTAAGGAATTAATTATAAAATAAAAAGGGAGAGACAAAATATATGCAGTTTTATTTTATCGGTGGCCTAGGTGGTAATAGCTACCATCTGGCTCCACTAATGGATGAGCTAGGCTTTCCTGTGACCTTTCTAGATCCCTATAGGGAAATGATTCAGACAGAAAACGATCTTCGTGATTGGTTCCAAGGTCGGGTTGGCCAGGTGGGAGAAATCTGTTTATTGGGTCATTCCTTAGGTGGAGATTTGGCTCGTTATCTGGCTAGTGAGTTTCCTCAGATTCAGGCTTTGATTCTCCTGGATGGGGGGTATCTGGATATGGAAAAGATCCTGCCTCTTGAAGAAGAACTAGAAGGCACGTCGTCTTTCATGAAGCAACAAGTCTTTGCAACTTTAGAAGAAGCCGTGTTATCAGAACTTGGTGATGGAGAAGATCCTACTCCTATAGCGCGAAAAGCAGTAGAGGCTAGCTTTCGCTGGAATCCAGCAAGTGAACAATATGAATTAAATCTGGATCTCGAAAAGGTCATGGCCTTATTTCGTCTACGGCGTCAGATCAAGGCTTACCAAATTCCACTGGCAGACCTGCCTGTCCTCTTTATTGGACCTCGATACCAAGAAGAACCTGAATGGAGAAAAGAAGCTCTGAAGCAACTAGATCCCCAGATCAAGCAAGTTTTGCTAGATGCTTTGGGGCACGAACTGTATACAGAGGCGCCAGAAATTGTAGCTAGAGAAGTCAACAATTGGCTCCAAAATGTTCATAAATAAAACCTGTTTTCTTTTTTGAAACAGGTTTTTATCTTGTAATTTCCGAACGTTATTTCCTATAAAATCATTCCCGTTGCATTAGGTCCGTATCTTTGGTATAATCTATCAAGGAAACGTCAAGAGACGTAGCGATGCGCTTGCGCATAGGTAGGTCAGTTTTTAGAAAAGAGATTTTTCAATCTATGTTAAATGAATTTCCTATTTTCGACTATGAAGATATTCAGTTGATTCCCAACAAATGTATCATCAATAGCCGCTCAGAAGCAGATACAACCGTTCAATTTGGAAACCATACCTTCAAGCTTCCAGTTGTTCCAGCCAATATGCAGACGATTTTGGATGAGAATGTAGCAGAGCAGTTGGCGCGTGGTGGATACTTCTACATCATGCACCGTTTTGATGAAGAGGGTCGGATTCCTTTTGTCAAACGCATGCATGATCAAGGTTTGATCGCTTCCATTTCAGTCGGTGTTAAGGAATACGAATACGACTTTGTGAGTCAATTAAAGGCAGATGCGCCTGAGTACATCACTATTGATATCGCACACGGTCATGCGGATAGTGTCATTCGGATGATTCAACACATCAAGAAAGAATTGCCAGATACCTTTGTTATTGCTGGAAATGTCGGAACACCTGAAGCTGTTCGTGAATTGGAAAATGCGGGAGCTGATGCGACTAAGGTCGGAATCGGTCCTGGTAAGGTTTGTATCACCAAAGTGAAGACTGGATTTGGTACAGGTGGTTGGCAATTGGCTGCTCTTCGCTGGTGCTCAAAAGCAGCTCGTAAGCCAATCATTGCGGATGGTGGTATTCGGACCCATGGTGATATTGCCAAATCGATTCGTTTCGGGGCGTCTATGGTCATGATCGGTTCTCTCTTTGCAGGACATATCGAAAGTCCTGGTAAAACAGTAGAGATTGATGGAGAGTCTTTCAAAGAATACTATGGATCTGCTTCAGAGTACCAAAAAGGTGCATATAAGAACGTCGAAGGTAAGAAGATTTTATTGCCTGCCAAGGGTCATTTGCAAGACACCTTAACGGAAATGGAACAAGATTTGCAAAGTTCGATCTCTTATGCAGGAGGCCGAAAATTAGCAGATTTGAAACATGTTGACTATGTGATCGTTAAGAATTCTATCTGGAATGGCGATGCACACTAATTGAATTACTTATTTATTTCACGAATGGGCGTGATGTTTCTACAAGGTGCCAGAACACCTAACAATAAGTAAGTCGGGACTATTTCTCTTTCTAGAGAGATTTCAAGGCTTGCTTAGCAGGCCTTTTTGTGTTTTATGAATGAAGTAGAGGATTTTTTAAAAAAGTAGGAGGAAGTATGAAATTACTTGAAGAGCGCATCTTAAAAGATGGCAATGTTTTAGGTGAGAATATCCTCAAGGTGGATTCCTTTTTGACCCACCAAGTGGATTTCAAATTGATGAAAGAGATTGGTCAGACTTTTGCGGACCGGTTCAAAGATGCTGGTGTGACGAAAGTCGTGACCATTGAAGCATCTGGGATTGCACCAGCCCTTTATGTAGCCGAAGCCTTGGATGTTCCCATGATCTTTGCTAAGAAGGCGAAAAACATCACGATGAATGAAGGCATTTTGACGGCTGAGGTTTATTCCTTTACCAAGCAAGTCACCAGCACAGTTTCGATTGCTGGTAAATTCTTGGATCCATCAGATAAGGTTTTGATCATTGACGATTTCCTTGCAAATGGTCAAGCAGCCAAAGGCTTGATTCAAATCATCGAACAAGCCGGGGCTCAAGTCGAAGCGATTGGGATCGTGATTGAAAAATCCTTCCAAGATGGACGGGGATTGTTAGAAGAGTTGGGATATCCAGTTGTATCCCTTGCACGTTTGGACCGTTTTGAAAATGGTCAGGTTGTATTTAAGGAGGCAGACATCTAATGCAAAAACAAGAAAGCCATTCACAGGCGGCCATTCTAGGCTTGCAACACCTTTTGGCTATGTATTCGGGATCTATTTTGGTGCCGATCATGATCGCAGGAGCTTTGGGCTATAATGCTCATCAACTAACCTACCTCATCTCTACAGATATCTTCATGTGTGGGGTCGCAACTTTCCTTCAAGTGCAGCTCAATAAATACTTTGGGATCGGTCTTCCGGTAGTCCTTGGGGTTGCCTTCCAGTCTGTGGCACCTCTCAGCATGATCGGGGCTAGCCATGGTAGTGGTGCCATGTTTGGTGCCTTGATTGTCTCAGGGATTTATGTCATCCTTGTCTCTGGTTTCTTCTCTAAGATTGCTAATCTCTTCCCATCTATTGTAACGGGATCTGTTATTACAACCATTGGTTTGACTTTGATTCCAGTAGCGATTGGAAATATGGGAAATAATGCGCCAAAACCAACCGTTCAAAGCTTGATTTTGGCTGTGGTGACTATTCTCATCATTTTAGTCGTTAATATCTATACGACTGGTTTTATTAAATCCATTTCAATTTTGATTGGTTTGATCGTAGGTACTGCCATTGCGGCTTCTATGGGCTTGGTAGACTTCACACCTGTGACGCAAGCACCAGTCGTTCACGTTCCAACACCTTTCTTCTTTGGAGCTCCTAAATTTGAAATCACCTCCATCTTAATGATGTGTATCATCGCGACAGTTTCTATGGTGGAATCAACAGGTGTCTATCTTGCTCTTTCTGATATTACTAAAGATCCAATTAATAGCACGCGCCTTCGCAATGGTTACCGTGCTGAAGGGTTGGCCGTTCTCCTCGGTGGTATCTTCAATACCTTCCCTTACACTGGATTCTCACAAAACGTTGGCTTGGTGAAATTGTCTGGTATCAAGACTCGTCTTCCAATCTACTACGCGGCTGGTTTCCTTGTACTTCTAGGTCTCCTTCCTAAGTTTGGAGCTTTGGCACAAATCATTCCAAGTCCAGTTCTTGGGGGAGCTATGCTAGTGATGTTTGGTTTTGTATCGATTCAAGGGATGCAGATCCTTGCGCGTGTTGATTTTGAACACAATGAGCACAATTTCCTCATCGCGGCTGTATCGATTGCTGCAGGGGTTGGTTTGAACAACAGCACCCTCTTCAATGGCCTTCCAACAGGATTCCAAATGTTCTTTGCTAACGGAATTGTTGTTGCCAGTGTCTTGGCGATCGTTCTCAACGCTGTTTTAAACCGCAATAAACACTAATTACAGATGAACCGGAGGTCCTTGGATCTTCGGTTTTTTTGACTTTTAAGGAAACATATAGTAGAGTGGAAGAGGAGAGAATCTTATTTGATGAGAAGAGAGTTAGAATCATGTATTTAACCTATCACTTTAAAGAGCGCTTGCGCTTGTTTTTGAGTTTATTTTTGCCGATTTTAATCTACCAATTGGCCAATTATTCAGCCAGCTTTGTCGATACAGCCATGACTGGTCAGTACCGGACCCTTGATTTGGCTGGTGTTTCTACAGCTACCAGTCTGTGGAATCCATTTTTTACTTTCCTGACCGGGATTGTCTCTGCGCTGACGCCGATTGTTGGGCATCATTTAGGCAAGGAAAATAAAGAACGGATTGCTGGCGATTTTTACCAATTCCTCTATATGTCATTTGGTATGGCTATTCTCTTAATAGGGTTTGTTTGGGGGATTGCGCCCATGATTCTCAAGCAGATCGGCTTAGAAAATGTTGTTGCCCAAATAGCCATTCGCTATTTATATTTTCTTTCTCTGGGAATCTTACCTTTGTTGCTCTTTAGTATCGTGCGTACTTTTCTCGATACCTTGGGAATGACGCGTCTATCGATGTACTTGATGCTCTTGCTTTTGCCTCTCAATGCTTGTTTTAACTATATCCTGATCTATGGGGCATTTGGTTTTCCTGAGATGGGAGGAGCAGGAGCAGGACTTGGAACCTCTCTGGCCTACTGGGTCTTGCTGGCTATTGCAGTTTTGATCTTGTGCAAGCACCCTAAGGTAGCACCTTTCCAATTATGGAAGCCGCAGCCTTATGAATTTAAAGGGATGAAAGAAGTATTGCGACTTGGGCTTCCAATCGGTGGAATTGTCTTTGCAGAAGTCATCATCTTCTCGCTGGTTGGTTTGTTAATGGCAAAATTCCCATCCCTCACCATCGCTAGCCACCAATCAGCCATGAATTTTTCTACCCTGATGTATGCTTTCCCGGTTAGTATTTCAAGCACCATGGCGATTATCGTATCTTACGAACTGGGAGCAGGAAGACCAGAAGTGGTCAAACAATATTGCCGTTTGGGACGGCTGACAGCCTTTGGCTTTGCCATTGTCACCCTTATCTTTCTCTATACATTCCGCTTCCAACTGGCAGGGCTATACGGCAAGGACCCAGTCTTTGTACAGCAAACAGCGATCTTCATGACCTATAGCCTCTTTTTCCAAGTGGCTGATACCTTTGCAGCACCCCTTCAAGGGATTTTGCGGGGCTATAAGGATACAACCGTTCCATTCTTATTAGGAGTCTTTAGTTATTGGTGCATTTCTATCCCACTAGGGATTTTCCTTGACCATGTGACCAACTTGGGTCCATATGCTTATTGGATCGGCCTTATTTCTAGCCTTGTCGTAAGTGGAATTTGTTACCAACTTCGGCTCTGGCAGATCGAAAAAAAGCAAACAAACTAAAATGAAGTCTGGGAAACCAGACTTTTTGTCTACCGTGAATATTATAAATTTTCTGAAAGTTCTTGACAATTGATGTCAAAGTGGTAAGATTAGGAGGTAGAAATGAAGAACTAGAAGGAGAACAAGATGAGAAGTGATATGATCAAAATGGGGATCGACCGAGCACCAGCGCGTGGTCTCCTTTATGCAACAGGGCAAGTAAAATCAGCGAAGGATATGCAAAAGCCCTTTATTGCCATTTGTAACTCCTATATTGATATCGTTCCAGGCCATGTTCACCTGCGTGAGTTAGCAGATGTTGCCAAGGAAGCTATCCGCGAGGCTGGTGGGATTCCTTTTGAATTTAATACCATTGGGGTCGATGATGGAATTGCGATGGGCCATATCGGGATGCGTTATAGTTTGCCATCTCGCGAGTTGATCGCAGATGCTGCTGAAACAGTCATCAATGCCCACTGGTTTGATGGTGTTTTCTATATTCCCAACTGTGATAAGATTACACCAGGAATGATCTTAGCAGCCATGCGGACCAATGTGCCTGCCGTATTTTGTTCTGGTGGACCTATGAAGGGCGGCGTTGACATGACAGGGCATCAAGCGACTCTCTCGAGTTTGTTTGAAGCTGTAGGTACTTATCAAGCTGGTGATATGGGTATGGATGAGCTGGATTTCTTGGAAAAAAATGCCTGCCCAACCTGTGGCTCTTGCTCTGGTATGTTTACTGCCAACTCCATGAACTGTTTGATGGAAGTATTAGGCCTTGCTCTTCCTGGAAATGGTACTATCCTAGCAGTTTCAGATGAACGCCGGGAATTGGTTCGTCAAGCAGCCAAACAATTGGTAGAGAATATTAAAAAGGATATCCGCCCACGGGATATTGTGACCAAAGAAGCCATCGACGATGCGTTTGCGCTCGATATGGCCATGGGTGGTTCTACCAATACTGTGCTTCATACACTCGCTATTGCACGTGAAGCAGGGATTGACTATGATCTCAAAGATATCAACGAAATTGCCAAGAAGACACCTTATCTTTCTAAAATTGCCCCTTCAAGTGTTTACACTATGCATGATGTGCATGAAGCTGGTGGTGTACCAGCCATTATCAATCAGTTGATCAAAAAAGGTGCCATTAAGGGTGATCGTATCACAGTTACTGGTAAAACCTTGAAAGAAAACGTAGCTGGTGCTGAAATCAAAAATGAAGAAATTATCCATCCAATCGAGCATCCGATTTCACCTGTAGGTGGTTTGTCGATCCTCTATGGAAATATCGCTCAGGATGGAGCTGTTATCAAGGTCGGTGGGGTCGATCCATCTGTGACCACTTTCCGTGGTAAAGCTATTTGTTGCGATTCACAAGATCAAGCCCTTGAGTTGATTGACAATGGAACTGTCAAGAAGGGCCATGTCGTTGTCATTCGTTACGAGGGTCCTCAAGGTGGACCTGGTATGCCAGAGATGCTAGCGCCAACCTCTAAGATTGTCGGACGCGGTCTTGGTAAGGATGTGGCACTGATTACGGATGGTCGTTTCTCAGGAGCTACTCGTGGGATTGCGATTGGTCACGTTTCTCCAGAAGCAGCAGAAGGTGGGAATATCGCCTTAATTGAAGATGGGGACGAAATCGTGATTGATCTTCCAAATCGTACCCTTGATTTACTTGTCGATGATGCAACTCTTGCTGAACGTCGCAAACATTTGAAACCTTTCAAATCAAAAATCTCCAGCGGTTGGTTGCGTCGCTATACAGCCTTTGCCAAATCAGCTAATGTCGGCGGAACCTTGATGAGTGACGAAGAATTCGAAGAACGGAAAGCAGAACGTCAAGCCCAAGAAAAATAAGAAAAAACCTTTCCTGCTATGTGATATCACAAGCAAGAAAGGTTTTTTTAGTGGAACCATTATTTGGTGCGCATTTCACCTTGAGGGAAGTAGGTTCCTTCAGGCATATCATTAATGATAACGTGAACAGCTGACTGAGGAGCGCCAGTATTGCGGACAACAGCTTCGGTTACTTCCTTGGCCAAGGCTTTCTTTTGTTCCAAGGTGCGTCCTTCAAATAGGTCAATTCGTACAAATGGCATATGGCCACCTCCTAAATTTTTTATAGGACTATTTTATCACATTTTGGGATACAAAGCTTAGCAAAATTATGGTAAAATGATAATGAAACACATTTTAGAGAGAACAAAAGGAAAATGGCACAATTATATTATAAATATGGGACCATGAACTCGGGGAAAACCATTGAGATTTTGAAGGTGGCCCATAATTATGAAGAGCAAGGCAAGAGCGTCGTCATCATGACCTCAGCAATCGATACACGAGATGGAGTAGGAGTGGTTTCTAGTCGGATCGGTATGAAACGAGAAGCCGTTGCAATTGAAGACGATACGGATATCTTTGGCTTTATTAAAAACCAAGCAATTAAACCCTACTGTGTCTTAATCGATGAAGCTCAGTTTTTGAAACGACACCATGTCTATGACTTGGCAAGAGTCGTGGATGAACTGGATGTGCCGGTCATGGCTTTTGGCCTCAAAAATGATTTCCGAAATGAACTCTTTGAAGGTTCCAAACACCTCCTCTTGTTAGCCGACAAGATCGAGGAGATCAAAACCATCTGCCAATACTGTTCCCGCAAGGCGACCATGGTCTTGCGTACCCAAGCGGGTAAACCTGTCTATGATGGAGAGCAGATCCAGATCGGTGGACACGAGACCTATATCTCCGTTTGCCGCAAACATTATTTTAATCCAGACATACCAACCGAAAGCGTCTAGAACGTTTTAGAGAGGATAATAATGTCTATTTGTTTAAAAGATATTACAATAGAGAATTATTTTGACGTTTTAAATCTAGAAGTTCATCCAAACCAAAGGAATTTTATTGCATCCAATTCCATTAGTTTAGCTGAAGCCTATGTATATGATAAAAATGGTGATTTTATAGCTCCCTTAGCAGTTTATGATAAGGAAGTATTAGTTGGTTTTGTTATGATTGCCTATGACCAGAAAATTGGGATCAGCAAGGGGAACTACTTGTTATTTCGTTTTATGATCGATAAACGATTTCAAGGTTTAGGCTATTTTAAACCGACTATGGATGCAGCCATTGACTTTGTTCGAACAGAGCCAGCTGGAAAAGCAACAAGTCTTTGGTTATCTTATGAACCGGAAAATAATCAAGCGAGATCTTGCTATCTCCATTATGGATTTAAAGAAACTGGCGAAGTCATAGAAAACGAAATTGTAGCAATCTATGATCTAACAACCAAGAATTAAGGAGCGAAAATGAATATCTATGATCAACTACAAGCTGTAGAAGACCGATACGAAGAGTTAGGAGAATTACTGAGTGACCCAGATGTGGTCTCTGATACCAAACGCTTTATGGAGCTTTCAAAAGAAGAGGCTTCCACCCGTGACACGGTGACAGCTTATCGTGAGTACAAGCAAGTCCTTCAAAACATTGTTGACGCTGAGGAAATGATTAAGGAAGCAGGCGGCGATGCGGACTTGGAAGAAATGGCCAAGCAAGAACTTAAGGATGCCAAGACTGAAAAGGAAGAATACGAAGAAAAATTGAAGATCTTACTTCTTCCTAAAGATCCAAACGATGACAAGAACATTATCTTGGAAATCCGTGGAGCAGCAGGAGGAGACGAAGCCCAATTGTTTGCTGGTGACCTCTTGCAGATGTACCAAAAATACGCGGAAAGCCAAGGCTGGCGCTTTGAAGTTATGGAAGCTTCCTACAATGGCGTTGGTGGGATTAAAGAAGTCGTAGCCATGGTTTCTGGTCAATCAGTTTATTCAAAACTCAAGTATGAATCTGGTGCCCACCGGGTGCAACGGGTTCCAGTGACTGAAAGCCAAGGTCGTGTCCATACCTCTACAGCAACCGTTCTGGTCATGCCAGAAATCGAAGAAGTCGAGTACGACATTGATCCAAAAGACCTTCGGATTGATATCTACCACGCATCTGGTGCGGGTGGACAGAACGTCAACAAGGTCGCAACAGCTGTTCGTATCGTCCACTTGCCAACCAATATCAAGGTCGAGATGCAGGAAGAACGGACCCAACAGAAGAACCGTGAAAAAGCCATGAAGATCATCCGTGCGCGTGTGGCTGACCACTTTGCTCAGATTGCTCAAGACGAGCAAGACGCTGAGCGGAAGTCAACCATCGGTACTGGTGACCGTTCAGAGCGGATCCGGACTTATAACTTCCCTCAAAACCGTGTAACCGATCACCGGATTGGCTTGACCCTTCAAAAACTGGACACCATCTTATCTGGTAAATTAGACGAAGTGGTCGATGCTTTGGTCTTGTATGATCAAACTCAAAAACTAGAAGAGTTGAACAAATAATGTTGTTGGGACCATTATTAGCCCAGTATGAAGAAGAATTAATAGCCGTTGGAGAGGAAGCAGAAAGCCTCTCCTTCGCGTATCGTGCTTTAAAAAACTGGACTTTTACAGACTTTGTTCTTGCCTTGCAAAAAGAAGTGGAAACAGAGGACCAGGCCTTGCTTCTATCTATATTTGAGCAGCTGAAACATCACGTTCCTGCCCAATATATTATTGGGAGCGCAGAATTTTGTGGTCATGTTTTTACAGTTGATGAGCGCGTGCTGATTCCACGACCTGAAACAGAAGAATTGGTCGCACTTATTCTCGAAGAAAACGATGAGAAAGCCTTACGACTTCTGGATATCGGAACAGGAAGTGGTGCCATTGCTATTAGCCTAGCCCTTGCTAGACCTACTTGGCAGGTTCAAGCTAGCGATGTCTCAGAGGAGGCCTTAGCCCTGGCTCAAGAAAATGCCAAGCAGTTAGAAGCTGTCCTTGAATTCAAGTCGTCAGATGTACTGGACGAACTAGAAGGTCCTTATGACCTGATTGTGTCCAACCCTCCCTATATCTCTCGGGATGATGTAGAAGAGGTTGGAGCCAATGTTTTAGCCTCTGAACCCCACTTAGCTCTTTTTGCGGATCGTGATGGATATGCCATCTACGAAAAGATTGCCCAGCAAGCACCAAGTGTTTTAACACCAGACGGAAAGATCTATCTAGAAATTGGCTATAAGCAAGGAGCCAAAGTAAAAGAGCTTTTTCAAGAAGCGTTTCCTGACAAACGCGTTCGAGTTCTGAAAGACCAATTTGGACAAGATAGAATGGTAGTAGTAGACAATGGATCACATTGAGAAAGAATTAGAAGCAGGCCGTGCGGTTATTCTGCCAACTGAAACAGTCTATGGTATTTTCGCTAAAGCTTTGGACCAAGAGGCAGTTAATTATATTTACGAATTAAAACGTAGACCTAGAGAAAAGGCTCTGAATTTAAATGTAGCCGATGAAATAGCGATTCGACTTTATTCGAAAAACCAACCTGGCTATTTAACAAAACTGGTTGATTCATTTTTACCAGGGCCTCTGACTATTATTCTTCAGGCGAATAAGAAGGTGCCAGACTGGATTCATTCGGGCTTGGATACAGTTGGTTTCCGTATTCCGGCTCACCCAAAAACATTGGAATTAATTCGTAAATACGGTCCTTTGGTTGGTCCCTCGGCTAATCTTTCAGGCCATGCAAGTGGAACAAAGTATGAGGCTATTGTAAGCGAGTTTGATCAAGTGGTTCCAGGTATAGAGGATGATGACTTCTTGACTGGACGAGATTCAACTATTTTGGATATCTCTGGTTCTAAAGCCAGGATTTTGCGGCAAGGTTCGATTACAAAAGCTGATTTGCTTGCACAAGTGCCAGAGCTTTCCTTTGAGGATGATAAACTTCCTCAGTGATAATGTACATAAATAATTTTTTATAAAGGAGTAGACCGATGATTTTTGATAAAGAAGATTACAAAGCCTATGATGCAGACCTATGGAATGCGATCGCTAAAGAAGAAGAGCGTCAACAAAACAATATTGAGTTGATTGCTTCTGAAAATGTTGTCTCTAAGGCAGTGATGGCTGCTCAAGGGTCTATTCTGACCAATAAATATGCCGAAGGCTATCCTGGTCGTCGTTACTATGGCGGGACAGATGTGGTCGATGTGGTCGAAAGTCTCGCGATCGAACGGGCCAAAGAAATCTTTGGGGCTAAATTTGCAAACGTTCAACCGCATTCAGGAAGTCAGGCAAACTGTGCTGCCTATATGGCCTTGATTGAGCCTGGTGATACTGTCATGGGGATGGATCTAGCTGCCGGTGGGCATTTGACGCACGGAGCTACTGTGAGCTTCTCTGGTCAAACCTATAACTTTGTGTCTTATAGTGTAGATCCTGAAACAGAGCTCTTGGATTTTGATGCCATCTTAAAACAAGCCCAAGAAGTGAAGCCAAAACTCATCGTTGCTGGTGCCTCAGCCTACTCTCATATTATTGATTTCTCAAAATTCCGTGAGATTGCAGATGCAGTAGGAGCTAAGCTCATGGTTGATATGGCCCATATTGCTGGTCTCGTGGCAGCAGGTCTCCATCCAAGTCCAGTTCCTTATGCACATATCACGACAACGACCACTCACAAGACCCTTCGTGGCCCTCGTGGAGGCCTAATCTTGACCAATGATGAGGAATTAGCTAAGAAAATAAACTCTGCTATTTTCCCTGGTATTCAGGGAGGACCTTTAGAGCATGTCATTGCTGCCAAAGCTGTCGCTTTCAAAGAAGCGCTGGATCCTGCCTTTAAAGAGTATGCAGCTAACGTGATTAAGAACAGTCAGGCCATGGCTGATGTCTTCTTGCAAGATCCAGATTTCCGCGTTATTTCAGGCGGAACAGAGAACCACCTTTTCCTTGTCGACGTCACTAAAGTCGTTGAAAATGGAAAAGTGGCGCAAAACTTGTTGGATGAAGTCAATATCACCCTCAACAAGAACTCTATTCCTTATGAAACCTTGTCTCCATTTAAGACCAGTGGGATTCGGATTGGTGCAGCAGCCATCACTGCTCGTGGTTTTGGTGAAAAAGAAAGTCGCACCGTTGCTGAACTCATGATCAAAGCGCTGAAGAATGCGGATAATCAAGAAGTATTAGATGAAGTGCGTAGCCAAGTCAAAGCCTTGACAGACGCCTTTCCACTTTACGAGGACTAAACCATTTTATGGATATTTACGTAAAAAAAGCCATCATTCATCAATTTAGCCCAGACGATACCGATCTCTATCTGGCAGATAAATTTCTCAATATCACACCTAAAATCGAGGAATACCTGCGTAAGAAGATTGAACGGGTCTACTCGGATGAAGCCAGGACTGGTATTTTCGAAGAGGACAATCCTTTTCTTGAGATGATTTCAGATGACCTATTAGAAACTTCGGTCGCAGTAGCGAATCGCTGGAAGGAAGAATTTGTCGTCTCTGAGAATCAAAAGACCAACGATTTGGTGTTCATTCAATTCTCAAAAGAAGGGGTGGACCATTTTGCCTTTCTTCGGATCGCCTTACGGGAAACCTTGACGCATCTTGGCGGTGAAGTGGACAATCCGATTAAGTTGACGCAAAATAATCTACCTGGTTTTGGGACTGGTGCAGATGAAGCTTTGGTCATCAATCTTCAAAGCCGCAAATACCATTTGATTGAAAAACGGATCAAGTACAACGGGACGTTCTTGAACTATTTTTCTGAGAATCTATTGCAGGCGCAACCTAAGATCTCTCCTAAAAAATCGATCAAGGCACTAGAAAAAACAGCCCAGAAGATTGCGGAAAGCTTTAACACAGATGATTTTCAATTTCAATCAAAGGTTAAATCAGCTATTTTTAACCATATTGAGGAAGAAAATAAACTCTCTCCAGAGAAATTAGCGGATGATCTCTTCGACGACAATCTGACAGCTCGCCTCAGTTTTATTGACCAAGTCAAAGAAGCTGTACCAGAGCCTGTCACCTTTGAAGAAATTGATGCAAGTCGCCAGTTGAAGAAGTTCGAAAATCAGAAATTGTCATTGTCAAATGGAATTGAACTGATCGTTCCGAATAATGTCTATGAAGATGCAGAATCTGTTGAATTTATTTTAAACGAGAACGGAACCTATTCTATTTTGATCAAAAATATTGAGGATATACAGAGTAAATAATGATTAAACGTATAGTGAAGATCTTCTTATTCATCTTACTAATATTTGGAATCTACAAGGGAATTCAGATCCACCATGATGTCAAACAAGTCATGCAGTACCGCTCCCTGGTTAGAGAAGTCCTTGCTGAGGAGGACACCACAGCCAATGAAAACCTCATTCTGGCTATGATCTATACAGAGACAAAAGGTCGAGAGGACGATGTCATGCAGGCTAGTGAGAGTGCAAGTGGTGAGACCAATACCATTAGTGATAATAAGGCCAGCATTCGCCAAGGTATTCAGACCCTCTCCGACGAATTAAAAGAAGCCAAGAAAAAAGGGGTTGATAGCTGGACAGCCGTTCAAGCCTATAATTTCGGGAAAGATTACATTGATTATGTAGCTAAACACGGTGGAACAAATTCCCTAGAGTTGGCCCGAGCTTATTCGCGGGATGTAGTAGCGCCAAGCCTTGGCAATGTAACCGGTGAAACTTATCTTTACCTCCACCCTATCTCTCTTTTAAACGGGATGGAACTCTACATTAATGGAGGGAACATTTATTATTCTCGTTTAGTAGAAACCAATATGACCATTATGAAGCTATTTTCATGGTTTTAATCAATCAAGTCAGAGAGAGTAGGACAGAAATCGGTCATTCGTTAGAATTCGATTTCGTCGTCCCACCTCCGCACAGTTGAGTAGGGCTGTAACAGCTGATGAAATCAGCGTAGTAGAGCCCACTCAACCCCTGCGTCTTACTCGACAATCCAAAAACAATTAAGAGGCTAGGACTTTTATCCCAGCCTCTCTTTTAATCTATAAATCTTTTTGTGTATTTTAGCTCTTTCATTCTCAATATTTTGAAATCATTGAATAGCTATGATAAAATACTAGTTAGTTATAAAATAACTTGAGGAGTTTCCATTGAACAAAAAATCATTCTACGGGCTGCTTTTGGGGTTGATGTTCCTATGTATCGCCTTTTTTGCAAAGTCTCAACAAAAAACGCAGCTGGACCACACCAATTACCTTCAAAGTAGTCGTCCTACCTTATTTTTTCATGGTTATGGATCTAGTGCCAATGCAGAAAAACACATGACAGATGCGGCAAAAAAAGCAGGCGTTACAGAGACCGTCATCACTGCAAAAGTAGCTGAAAATGGGCGGGTAAGTCTGACAGGGACCATTCCCAAAGGTGCGGTCAATCCAATTATCAAAGTGGAATACCAAAACAATCGCACGCCCGATCCAAAAGTCATCAGCAATTATGCCTATCAGGTAGTTAAAAAACTTCAAGATACCTACCATTTTAAAGAGATGAACGTCGTCGCTCATTCTATGGGAAATATGTCCGTCTTATATTATCTTCTGGAACATGGAAGTGATGAGAATTTGCCAAAAATTGTCAAGCAGGTCTCTATTGCCAACCATGTCGCTGGACTCGAAGGGATGAATTTACCACAAGGTTTGGTTCTAGATACGCAAACTGGTAAACCCTCCGCAATGAATGAGCAGTACCAACAGCTTTTAGCTCTTCGGGAAGTCTATCCAGAAAATCAGATCGATGTGCTGAATATCTATGGAGATATCGGTGGAGAAACGGATGGATCGGTTCTCAATATTTCTTCAAAAGCCCTTCGTTACCTAGTAGCAGAACGTGCAAAAAGCTACCGTGAAGAACAGATTGATGGAAAAGGTGCTCAGCACAGCCAACTTCATGAAAATCCAATAGTAGATAAGTTGTTGATCCAGTTTCTTTGGGGAAAATAAATATGTCATCCTTTCTTAAAAGAAATGTAAGCTTCTTTTAAGAAAGAAACGATATAATAAACATTGAAGTGAATAACTCTTTTATTGGCTTCTTTTTTTCAGCTCTAGTCAGGTGAAATAGTCGATAAAATCTACTCAACGTAGATATGAGATAGAAAGAAGAGAGAAATGAAATTAAGAAAAATTGCTTTATTTGTAGCGTCGACAGTTGCCCTCTTTAGTGGAATTCCACATGTTTCTGCAGATACTAATGTCCAGAAAGTCATTGATGAAACTTATGTCAAGCCAGACTATGTTTTGGGTTATTCTCTAGACCAAAGTCAAATTGAACAAACCTTGAGTTTACTGAACTACGATAGTTCAAAAGACAAAGAAGAGTGGAAGACCATGACACCAGAGGTTTACTCTTCGATTATGAACGTTGCAAACGATGATAGTCTAGAACTCTATTCCTCTGTTAAAATTCAAAAATTAGGTAAGAACAAGCCACTAGAAGTGAATATCGTGACACCTCAAAACATCACCAAAGTTACCGCAGATATGTATCGAAATGCGGCCGTTACACTTGGTTTGGAGCATGCACAAATTACAGTAGCTTCTCCTATACAGGTGACTGGTGAAAGTGCCTTGGCTGGTATTTATTACTCGCTTGAGAAAAATGGCGCCAAAGTTTCTCAAGAAAGCAAAGATCTGGCCCAAGAAGAGTTAAAGACTCTATCCGGGATCAATGAAGAAAACGCTGGTAAGAAAAACTTCGATGCTGATAAGTTAAACGTGGCATTGACCGATATCAAAACAGCAGTAGCCAATGCCAAACAGAACGATCAGGATTTAAGCAAGGATGATATTCGAAAGATCGTCGAAGAAACCCTGAAAAATTATAAGCTGGATACAACTGTGACAGGTAACCAGATCAATTTGATCGTGAATTTCGCAGTCAACCTTTCAAAGAGTAGCGTCATCAGTAGCAAAAGCTTTACTAAAACCTTGTCGGATCTGAAAGATAGTATCGTAGACAAGGCAGGCGATACCTTTAACAATATCAATCTCAATTTTGATACAGACGCTATTTTAAAAGATAGTGGTAACTTCTTCACAAATGCGTGGAATGCCATTGCTGGCTTCTTCGGAGCCATCTGGAACGCCATTGTCAAATTCTTTAGTGGTTTGGTTGGATAAATGAAAAAAAATAGAGCACTCCTGACAACCTGAAAAAGATTACATTCCTTTTTGGGAAAGCGATCTAAAGTTCTATAAAAGTAGCATTGGAGCCAAAATTCCACCGAATATAAAATAGGCACAAAAAAAGCACATAGCTGAAAGATTTTACAATCTTAAAGTTATGTGCTTTAACAATGTAAATATTGTTTTGTGCAGATAATCAATTCAATAGATAATCACATATTTTAACAACAGCAATTCCGTTTATAACAAAATTACATATAAAATGTGACGTCATTGTAACATAGATGTTTTTGGTTTTAATGTAAGATATGCTTAAGGGCAAAGCCCATATCATGCATAAGAAAACTCCCCAAATTGAAAATGTGTGTTCTAAAGCATATGCAAACATGCTAAACAAGGTTGTCAAAATTAACATTTTCCCATTTTTAAAAGATATAAGGTTCTTTCTATAAAACACCTCTTCTACGATTGGTGGCAGTATTATTGTAGATGCTGCAAATAGAATAAGTTTTAACCAATTATCCGCTTTCAAATGAATCATTTCCGTACTAAGATATGGGAACATATTTTCTAAGATATTTGTAAATACGAAAGCAAGACAAAAGAATAATGTCGTCAATATAACCTGTTTCCAAAAAGCAATCCCCCCTTTTATAGAAGCTATCCACTCTTTGATTAAAAAATCTTTTCCTAACCAGAAATATATTGCTAAAATTATATAAAACAAAAAATTGATGTATATATAATATCCTTGAAATAGCAAGCATGCTAATATAAACAGTACTTCAGCAATAATTGGAAAGATATTTATTTTGATATATTTATTGTCCATCTGCACGTCCCAAATTACCTTTCACACTATTTCCACAAAAGCCTTCCACCATATCAGTGGAAGGCTTTTTAAACAATTCAGCTACTTTCAACAACTTCCTTTTGAACGTACTATTTCAACCTTTTAGTATCAAAATAGTATCACTCAAGAGTGTTTTGCACCATTTAATCGCTAAAACCCACTGTTTTCAATGGTTTTATAGCAGCGACATATTTGCTTATGTCATTCCCACTCAATGGTTGCAGACTCCTCAGGAATAGCTATATAATAGGCTTTTTGAGGAGTTAGTAATTCTTTGGTGGGGTTTTTGGTGGGAATGTTATTTTAAAATTGATTGGTTCCCGTTGAAATGGACTAAGCTAGAAGATGGGAAAGAAACATTAATAATTCCTACCATTTCATTAGTGATAACTTCATCAGCGCCATCCCATAGATGCGAGTAGTGTTTCAAGGTGATTTCAGGAGAAGAGTGTCCTAAACGTTTTGATAGAATAAGTACAGAAACATTTAATTCATTAATCAGCAGAGAGGCGTGGCTATGCCTAAGACCTTTCGCTTGGATAGGCTTTACGTGAGCAATCTTGGCGTACCTTTTAATAATTCTTGAGATTGTAGATTTCAACATAGGTAAGCCATCGTATGAAAAGATAAAATCGTTCTCGTGTCCTAGTCCAATCTTTTTTTGAGTTTCACGCCATTTTTTTAACACATCAATAGTATCTTTATCTAAACTAATCATCCTTCGCCCGTCTTTCGTTTTCGAATACGAATTACGAGTCCATTCTTTTTTGTTTTTAACAATAAGCATATGATGAACTCGTAGGCGTTGCTTATCAAAGTCAACATCATTCCATTGAAGGGCACAACCTTCATTTACACGTACGCCAGTCATGAAATATACCCAAATCATCACGAAGTTTAAATGTTCATATACATCTTCAATGTAAATTTGCGAAATAACAGCTTCAAATTCGCTCTTAGTCCAATATGGGACATTACTTTTTCCTTTAGGAATTGCATTAGATTGCTTAGAAATGTTTTTTTCCACATATCCCATTTGCAAAGCATAGTCCAATGATTTCCTAAACATGCCAAAGATGAGGCTAGCATATCCTTGTGAATATCCGGCACCACCCTCATCTTGACTAGTCAGTAACCATGTTCGAAACATCTGGACTTGTTCGAGTGTAATCGAACGAAGTGTAGTGTCACCAAAACGATCACAAAGCTGTAAAAGATTTTTCTCTCGAACTGAAAATGTGCTGTGCTCAACTGTTGTTCTATAATATGGAATATAATGTTCTTCCATAAATTGTCGATATTTCATACGGTAGTTAGAATAACCTTGGGCTTGATGATATACATATTTCAGTCGGGTTAATTCCTTATATGCTTCTGCAGCCGAATTAAATGGATTTCCGTATTGATCTACCCTTGATTTCTTTCGTATACGTTTCCCGGTAACTCTATCTCGACTAAATTCGGTTTGAAGAAAATATTTTCCGTCTTTATCAGAATATACTCCAGGAAATTTTGTTTTCTGTTGATATTGTGGCATTTATTCCTCCTTGTGAAGTGAAACACCCAAAATTTCTTCAACAGCACTGATTGGGACGTGCCCTAAACGTCGATTATTATAAAAGGCATACCCCTTTTGTACCATAATTAGCTTAGCTTGTCTAATAATTGAAATGGCAGTATAGGGATTGTAACCCATTTTAATTAAATCTTCTTTGTTCATTGTTTGTTTCATAATTAATAATCCTCTTGAAATTTCTATATTTTATTGCGATAATAGAAGTAGGTAATAGATATTATTACTAGTATATTTTGAGTTTGTTTCTGAGACCGACCAAAGTTTGGAAACAAGCTCTTTTTTATTTTTACTTAAAGTAACTTTCATATCCTTATCCTTTTGAAAATATTCGAATAGTAGTTGCGGTACAAATTTATAAATGTTCCTTGATATATCAACGGTTTTTAACACTGAAAAATAAATTTGCTATTAAAATAGCTGCTAAATTTTTATCCCATCTCTTAATCTTTTTAAGATCAGTTTTAACATTTTATCTTCAAGTTTTTCTTTTGTATTTTTTTTAATTGTGTTATTGAAGATCTTATTTCGTTCTTCTAAAGAGTATGTTTTTAGTGGAAAAGTTTTATAAGAAGTTGTGCAAGGGTTTATACGAGTACCTAAACCATATTTTTTTGCTTCCTCTAGTGAATGAAACATGACTCTTATTATTTCTAAAACATGCCAACTTGTCATTTTTCCTAATTCATGTTTTATTCCAGTACTTTTTTCGCGGGATTGTAGCCTTCTTAGGATTCTTCTTTTAGTTTCACCCTTATTTGTTTTTAAAAATCCTATTGGAAGAAATGTAATGATTTCTTCATCAATTAAATCAGATACTGTAGTATTTGATAACTGATCAATAACAGAAAGTACAAAATCCAAAATATATTCATTTGGTTTACATTTCTCATAATTCTTATCTAACATCTTTTCGCACGAATTAATTGATTTCTCAAGAATTTCTTCGTATTTAAAGACGGCTAAAGACAATACAGATTCTAAATATTGAATAATCTTTTCATCAGTTAATTCTGTTAAGAAATGGGAATCTAATTTATTGGCTATATTACTATCAGTTAATTCGATTTCATATCTGAAGATCTCTAGATTATTTAACGATGAATTTATTTTACGGATTTGTTTGTTCTTTTTTGCTTTCTCAATTTTATTATATAAAGTGTGTTTCTCTTTTTTATTAATTTCAATCGTTATTATTGAAAAGCTGTCAGCATCTTTACTTGTTCTATGGTTTTTTAAATCTCTTTTCTTATCTTTTGCAAGTGACCTTATTAATAATTGACGAGTTTGTAAAGATGGCAATTTATCAAAAGCAATTGTGAATGCTAATTCAATCTTCTTAAACCTAACATAATCCGGATTATATTTGATTTTAATCTTATAATCTCTTTCTAACTTATGTAATACCTCTAGTAATCTTAATTTAATCCCATTAATGCCTGTAGATTGAAAATTGGGAGAAGGACCGTTAAGTTGGATTGCAGTAAATTTCTTTTTGTAATCTTCTTCTTTAAGACTAATTGTTACTTTTCCTAAATCTTCTGATTGAATAGTGATCTTATCTAATTCTCCTTCTGAATTATAATTTAGAGAAACTGTTTCTTTAAAGATTTGTTCATCAAAAACGTTAGGCTCATAAGTTACTTCTGGGCTAAGAATTGAGACTGTACAGTTATCAATACCCCAATAAGCTGGGGTAACTGAGAAACAAGATTTTATATTATTTTCGTTTTTTTGCTGTAGTTCTAGTAATTTTCTCTGTCTGAGTTCTCTATTTTTCTTGTGCTTTTCCTTTTTTCTTCTTTCTGCAGGGGATAAATGACGTTTCTTGGCTGCTTCTCTATCTCGTTTACTTTTTTTATATCTTCTTACCATGTATATTCCTCCTTGTTGTTAAATCTGTAATGAAGATGTACTTCTAAAATGTAACTTTCTTTAAAATTAAACCTCCTTATTTTTCTTCTATTAATCAGTATGCCATTAATTTCACTAAAAATTGAGTTTTTCTTATTTTTTTGTGAAAAAAATTTTAAAAATAAAAAAACACTCAGTTTTGAGTGCTTTAAAAAACGCGTCCTAACAGGGTTTTGAAGAAAAAAGTAGGCTCTTACCTACTTTAATTTTTTTAGTTTAGAACAAGAATGTTAAGAAAGAAATCAATACTTTCAGTACGATCTTTTATTGGTGTGACAAGGTTTTGAAGGAAAAAGTAAATTTTTATCTACTTTATTTATTTTTAAAAAAAATTTTTTTTATTTTTCATTTAGACTTAATATGCTGAGAAAAAGTTCAATAATTTCAGTACGATTTTTATCGAGTTGAATTTTTTCAATTAAAAGTTGAAGATTATCGTCTGATGTATCGGAAAGTGGTCTAAAAAAATCAGAAGGATCTATTTCCATCGCAGTTAAAATTTTTAGTAGAGCATCGACAGACAAGTTTCTTCTATTGTTTTCAATTAGATTAATAAAAGGTAAGCTAAGGTCGCTTTTTTCAGCAAGCTCTTGCTGAGTTAGCTTTTTACTTAGTCGATATTCTCTGACTAATTCTCCAATCTTCATTCTAAAATTCTCCTTTTAATAATTGTATATATTTTTTGCTGATTTTTATATAAACAATAGTATTAGAATAACGCTATTATATTTACAATAGTAAATAAAAATGGTATAATGAGAGCGTTTGTAATATTATATGAAGGACTTGGAGTTGGGACTGATACGCTTCAAGTTTATGTGGGTAAAAATGAAATCAAGAAAAAACAAAAAGAATAAAAAAATAACTCTTGCTTTAGCGGCAGGAGTTGCATTAACAAGTTTCTCAACTCTTTCTGCAAAAGCAGATGAACAAGTTGATGTGAAATCGACAGGTAATACAGTAGCTGAAGAAAAACACGTACAAACTTCACCTATCACAGCCATCACTCAAGTTGAGGGTGTTGAAGTTTCAAATGGAACTGCTCTTGTGACCAAAACTCCAACTGAAGCTGTTGTTGAAGAAGCAAAAGAAATCAAAGATCAAGCTGACCAAGCTGTTGAAGCTCAAACTCCTGTTGTTGAAAAGGCTAAAATGCAGGAAGCTACAACTGGTGAGGCAGAAAGCAACGCTAAACAAGCGCTTGAACAAGCTGAACAGAAGAAAGCTTCTGCAACACCTCAAGCAATCGAAGAGACAAAAAATGCGATTGATACTTCTAAGAAAGAAGTAACTACGCAAACAGAAAAAATTGAATCTTTAAAAGAAAAACAAGACCAAGTTCTGAAATCAAAAGAAGAACAAGAATCTGCGGTAAAAAATACCAAGAGCGCAATTGATAGCCAAGTTGATAAAGTTGCTAATGCTCAGAAGAAAGTTCAGAACGCTCAAGATGCTTTAAATGGAACTGGCGCTGAAAAAGTTGTCCAAGAAGAAAAAGATGCTAAGAAGAACTTAGAAGCTAAACAAACGATTGTTAAAAATGCTAAAGAAGCTCTAGTTCAAGCACAAACTACTGATGCGACAAAAGCTCGTAAGTTGAGTGATGCAAAAGAACTTGAGGCAGGACAAAAAAATACTTTTGACCAAGCCGCTGATACTCTTTCAAAAGCTACGCAAGCTCACAATGAAGCTACATCTCAACTTAAAGTTGCTAAACAAAACAAAGACAATGCTCAAGCCGTTTTGGATGGGACTGGCGCAAAAGCTGTCTTTGACGAGCGTGACAGTGCTAAATCTGACTTAGCTACGAAAGAAGTGACTCTTAAAGAAGCAACTGAAGCTTTAAATGCTGCTAAACGTGCAGATGCTAAAAAAGCAGAGCAATTGGAACAAGCCACAACTAACTTAGACCAAGCGACTGCTACGCTGAAGCAAGCAGAAAGTAACTTGTCTGACGCTCAAACTGCCGCAAACCAAGCTTCTGATGACTTGAAGAAAAAGAAAAAAGCAGAAATAACTGCTCAAGAAACTTTGGATGCTTCTAAAGGGAAAGTAGCTGGTGTCACAAATGAACGCAACAACGCCAAGTCTGACTTAGCTACTAAAGAAGCGACTCTTGGGGATGCTACGAAAAAGTTGGATGATGCCAAAAAAGCAGATGCGAAAAAAGCAGAACAGCTTGACTTGCTAAATGAAGCAAAGACTCAAGCTGAAGCTGAAGAATCTAAAACCGCAAATGCTCAAACGAAAGCCCAAGGTGGCGCAAGACAAGCTTCAACAAAACTTACAGAAGCAACTAAAGCTGAAAAAGAGGCAAAAGATAGCCTTGAATCATCTGAAAATCGTTTGCCAGGAGTTACAAGTGAACGTGACAATGCTAAAGCTGACCTAGCAACGAAGCAAGCTAAAAAAGATGATGCTGAACGCAAATTAGAAGATGCGAAAAATACAGATGCGCAAAAACGCTCTGACATCCAAGACTTGAAGGCTCTAAAAGGTCAACAAGAAGATACTAAGCGTACAACTGCTCAAGAATTGTCTGACGCAACAACTGCCGCTGAAAACGCTGAAAACGCTAAGAATGAAGCAGATAAAACTGTTGATACGCTTGAAAAACAAATCTCTGCTATTAAAAACTTGACCATTCCTCAGTTGCCACAAAATGTCATTGCAGCTTACAAGACCTACTTGAATGATGGTAGCGAAGAAAACAAACATGCTTTGAATAATGCTATCCAAGCATGGTACAAAGGTGGTAAGTATGATTTCGGAAAACCACAATTTGTTTGGAATCCAGAAACTAAGGAAAACGTCTTTACTGGCTGGGACAATAATAACATTGTTCTTCCAATTGATGACTCTCAAGTAGATTTGGATAACATCACTGATGAACAAATTAAAGCCTTGAGCCATTACTATGTACTCATGGCAAATAACCTCCAAGACCAAATCTGGGGAACACATAACTTTATCGTCACCAATGAGTCTGTTCAAGGGATTAAAAACATTGCCAAGAATTACGCTAATGAAAATAAATCTTACAATAGCGGGCATAGTCACCCGGCCTTAGAAAATGATGGTGTTGATGAGGTCAAATGGAATGGCGAGGTAATGAATTACGCATGGATTTTGGCGACATCACACGACTTGGGTGGTGGCAATGTTAGGGAAACTCGCAAGGCTACTATGTCTCAGCTCTATCGTGAAGTTTACGATTCTGTCATTGACTTCATGACCAATGATATTCATGCTAATTTCGGACACATGAAAGGTATGGTTGGGCGTGTTAAACCAACTTATCCAAGTGCAGTTGGGGGGAATATTAGTTACACTAAAGATAAAGTTGGGCGTACGCACTTTGTTCAATTTGCAGGTAAAAATGCTCATACAGAAACAACCATTAACTATGCAACTGGGGAACGTACTTCTGTTTACATTGACGATTACTACGACAAGGGTATCGCAAAACCGCTCCCAACTCCATTTGACACCAGCAAAATGGAAAAAGACTTGGCGCAAGCTAAGAAAATTCAAGTTTCCGCAAATGCCACTCACAACAATGCTCAGAATCGTTTAACTGCCGCTAAACGTGCAGATGAAACTGCAAAATCTAATCTTGCTACAACCACAAACCGTCTCAATAACTTGCTTAATACACAAGACTTGACACCTAATGCACAACGTGTTCTTGATAATGCTAAGTCAGAATTAAGCAAAGCTGAATTGCGCAACACAAACGCAAGCACTGCTTATGCAAATCTTACAAAAGAAATTCAGAATAAACGTGCTACTCACAAGGAAGCAGAAAAAGCATTGTCTAAAGCAACTATCGCAAATACGGTTGCTCAAAAGACGCTTGCAGAAGCGACTACTGCACATAACAATGCTGTTGATAAGCTAAATAGCATTAAGGATGCTATCAAACGCACAAAAGCCATTAAAGACTTAACTCCTGATGCACAAGCTAAGTTTGATACTGCAAAAGCAGAACACCAAACTGCCAAAACACGATATGAAAAAGCTGAGAAAGCTTTGGTTGACCTTAATAACGAGATCAACACAAATAGCAACAAGCTTGCACAAGCTAAGTCAGAACTGAGTCGGGCTGAAAAAGATGATAAAACTGCAAAATCTAATCTTGTAAGAGCAATTTCTGCTAAGAACAATGCTTCTAAAGCATTAGAACAAGCTAAGGACGCTCTAGCTAAAGTAAAAGCGATTAAAGACTTGACTCCAGAAGCTCAAGCTACATTTGACCAAGCAGAACTAGCTTACAAGACAGCTAAAACTCGCTTAGAAAATGCAGAAACAGCCGTTACTAACCTAAACGCTGACCTTGCAGTAAAACGCCAAGCTTTGGTAATTGCCGTAAAAGCGTTGAAAGATGCTGAAGGTCTTGCTAAAACAACACAAGCTGAACTTGAAGTGGCACAAGCGACTTATAAGAAAGCTAATGATGAACTTACAGCTACTCGCAAAGTAATTGCAA
The DNA here is from genome assembly GCA_018377375.1 of Streptococcus parasanguinis. Lineage (GTDB taxonomy): Bacteria > Bacillota > Bacilli > Lactobacillales > Streptococcaceae > Streptococcus > Streptococcus parasanguinis_N. The sequence continues at coordinate 5,568 of JAGZZN010000006.1, read as the reverse complement.
AATTAGAAGCAGCCAAGGACTTAACTCCTGATGCTCAAAAAACATACCAAGAAGCTCTTGAAGCTGAAGTTCTTGCAGAAAAACGTTTGTCAGATGCTAAAACAGCCGTAGACAACCTAACTGCTGATGTGAAGACTAAACAAGAAGCTTTGGAACAAGCAAAAGCTAAACTTGCACAAGAAGAACTTGTCCTTGAAGGATTCAAAGCAAAACAAGCTCAAGAGGAAGAAGTTCTAGCAACTATCCAAGCTCAATTAGACGACTTGAAAGCTCAAGAAAAGACTGTTCGTGCAGAGATTGCTAAAATCGAAGATAGCATCAAAGAGATGAAAACTCTTCTTGATAGTCTAATCCATGCTCCTGAGAACTACGAAATCGCAAAAGAAGCTTATGAACAAGCTCTTGAGGCTCACCGCCTAGCTCTTCAAACTCTTGAAGCAGAACAAGCGAAACTAAGCGCTCTTCTCCAAAATCAATTGGATGCCAAAGCTCAGTACGAAGCTGTTCTACTTGCATATCAGAAGCTATATAATAAACCTCAAGAATCATTGAACCATAGACATGATTCTAGGGTAGAGAATCTAGAGCATAAACTGGGAACTGACAAACTTAGATCTGATCTAAGTAATCCAACTTATATTTATGTTGGAAATAAACCTAGATATGGTGTTAATACGACTTTACCAAATACAGGTTCAGAGAATAGTTTGTTCTTGATTGGCTTAGGAGCTATGTTCATGGGATTATTTGGAATAAAATTGCGGAGAAAAAGTGAGTAATATTAAGAGCAATCTATAAATAAATTTATAGGCTGGAGGAAATAGAACCTTTTAAGGTAATCTACTTCAGCCTTTTAATTTAATATTAAAAATAGGAGTATACGATGGATAAAGAGCAATGGATTGAAATATTTACAGAAATTAATGGCCGTGTACCAACAGAAATAGTAGAGAAACTAGGTTGGATGATCCTTTTGCAGAATTAATAGAAGAAATACATAAAATTGATATTTCTATAGAACAATTGAGAGATTTCGAATAAAGAGAAAGATTAACAGAATGAAAAGTTTTTTGAAGATGTTCATAACCTTTTTAAGTATATTCTTTGCTATCAATATTTCTAATGTATATGCGGACGAAACTGGCCCTGTGGTAGTGCAAGCAATTGTTCAAGAAAATTATACGCAAGAGATTACTGTACTTTTAGTAAAACCAGATACTGAAGAAGTTGTAAAGACTCTAAAAATCAATAAAGATAATAATTGGGTTCAAGAGACTAATGTTCCACTAGGCGAATATAAAATGAGAGTATATGGTGAAGGATTAGTTGCTAGATCAATAACACAACTTAAGGCAACATATATGGTTAAAAAGGTTATAAAGAATCCTTCAGTACATGAGAAACCTTGTTTTGTTGTTATAGAGGGAGATAAAAAATTTATATCTACTTACTATGGTCTAGTTGATTTTCAGAGAAAAGACGGAAGCTACTTAAAGGGAAATTTTAGTAACGATGAACTGGATAAGTTTTACCAGGAAGCTATAGGAACTCAGACTGGGATGTTCGGTTCCAAAAAAGAAAATACCATTACTACAGAGCTAGAAACTACAGAAAATATAACAAATAAAGAAACAGAACCAAAAGAGAGTAAGGCAGATTTAGAGGAAATTGATAAAACTGAAGAACATGATTATAGTAATAAAAAACTATCCAATGAAATTAAAATCATTATTCTTATAGTTTCAATCGTTTTGCTATCTGTAGTTGCTATTATCACATTTTTAAAAAAGAATAAAAATATTTAAGTTTTTCCTTTAAACAGTTCTTATTTAAGTGATTTTTTAAAGTATTGTGGTTCTATGCCTGTTTTTATGATCTCTTTTGTTTGAAATAAATAGTTCTATAATTTCTACAGTTATTTTATCAATTGTAGAAATTATAGAACTATTTTTTTCGAGAAAATATAATGATGTTTGAAAATCTTTAGTTTGCTTGTGCGATTAACTTATAAGCATAGGACTTTTGAAACTCTTCTGGTCGATTATGTCCGAGAGCGCGTGATACAATTAAACAAGCCTTTCGATCAAGGACAACACCTTTTAATTCGCCTCGTAGATAAATTTTTTCTTTTTTATCTTTGATATCTTTGGGATCTCGCGCGACAAGAAGATAAAGACGTTTTGCGTATTCTGCACGATATTTATGAGGTTTTAAAGCAGATGGAACTTGAAACACACGCTTTTTACCAGCTAGTTTAAATTCTTCAACAAGCATTTCTAATTCTTCTTTGTCTCGCGTAATAATCGGAACCCATCGGTCTCGTGCTCCTTTTGATTTATGCTTTTTACCAATAATTTTAAGATAATATTGGCCATCCTCACGTTGGTAGAGAGAATCACCTGTAATAGCCATTAATTCATTTTTTCGTAGCCCAGTGGCAGATACGATTGAAAACCAGCGATTATTTGTTTCTTCAGACATTCTATCGTCATTAGACTTTAAGCGATTATTCTTTTTGTTGGCTCGATATCGAATATCTGTAGCAATAAAAGCAGTAGAAGACACGCCTAAAACTTTTGCTAATGCTGCTTTATAGGTTGACTGGGTTGGAGCAGAAAGTCCTAATTTCTTACAATGTTCTAAGTATTGATTTACTAAGTCAATCCATCCCTCAATATTGTTAGATTTTTCAAGAGCTTCTAAATCTTCGGCAGTAGTTATTGAGGCAACAAAGGAAGCGAATCTGCTCCAGGAACCAGCGTAGTTATGAAGAGTTCGATCGGTATGGATTAAATGAATGTCCTCTCCCGTTTTTTTGGATTCATTTCGCTTGATACCCTTTCCTTTTTTAAAGCGCGTGACTAGATTAGTTAGTCCTTTTGATTGGACGAATTGTTTACGGCCTTCGAAAGTAGTTAGAGAATCTATCTGTTGTTTCTTAGCTTTCTCTTTAGCTTCTCGTCGATCAGCACGACTACGTCTCTTCTTTGCCATAGTTCTTTCCTTTCTATATGTATATTGTCTACTTTTAAAGAAGATCTTAAGAAAAATCTTAAGGTCTTTTTTATTCAAGTTGAAGTAGTGCAGTGACTTAAGCTTATATTCACTGATGTAGTATCTTCCCTTTGCTTAGGGCGCTTCTTAATTGATGGCTAAGAAGATAACCAAGTCATTTTACAACATGACAAGTTGACTCAATTCAAATAAGATGTAGAGTTCCATCTTTCAGATAAAAATCTGTTGTTTTTTCTTGTTAGTCTTTTTCAGGTTTAAATGCTCTGAATTTAGCGACTGAGCTAAGCTAGTTTTTGTATTTGATTTTTAGACTTTTGTTATTTACTTTAGTTTTTATACTTTGATTTTTTACTTTGTTATGCTCAAAAAATTTTTTTAAACTGCTGTTGACATTACTTTTATTATCTATACATTTATTTTTTTTTAGTTAATGAAATACAAAAATTGGTTCCTGTTATTTACTTTCGTTTTTTACTTTTATTCTTTACTTTGTTACAATCAAAAAGTTTTTTTTTAAAATGCTATTGACATCTCTTTTATTATCTATACATTTATTTTTTTTTAGTTAATGAAATACAAAACTGGTTCTTTCCTAACCCAGCTTAAACCTACTGTTTCCACGATAGCTACCTCCTTTCAAACATAAAAAACGTAGCTATATTAGTTACGTCTCTACTTAATCAATTATCTACATATTATTAGTATGCCATAAATTTTAAAATAAAAAAATCAGGATAAGATTTTTTTACGTTATTCACTTTTACCTAGTACTGTGTGTTTAGCGTGACTTACACATACGTTTCTGTCAACGCTAAACACACAGAAAAATTAGAATTGCAAAATAAATGAGGGATGAGAGAAAGAGGAAAAACTACAAAAAATTCAATAAGTGAAACAATATCTTTATCGTTTTTTCTTAATTATTTTTTTATAAATTGGGATTTGTGGCATACTATAACTGTAAAAACATTTTAGGAGGAAACAACTATGTTTCTAAAATATTATTCACTCATTAACTATATTCTCTATAAAAATCGCAGAGAATTCGAAAACTCATTTGATTGCTACCCCAAAAAGACAGTGTATGAGTTCTATATTAGGGAGTCTACAGGAGGTATGAAAATTAGACAAAAAGAACATAATGCAATTCATGTTAGCCTATTTCCTAATAGTGGAAGTTATATTACACTTTACTTAAGGAATTTTACGCCAGAAGATTTGGTGGCTGTGATGAATTCATTAATCAAGCAGAAGAAAGAACTTGGATATGAGCGGTTGATTTGCTTGTTATCAGAGCTCAAAAATGATGAACGCTTAAGTTTATTGATGAAGTTATCCAAGGTGAAATAAACATACTGGGACGAGTATCTCAGTGTGTTTTTGTGGTAAATTTGTCTTTAAAATAGATAAGATAGATTATTTGATAAAGCCATTGTATTAGATGATTGGTTTGCCAACAATGTAACAGATGAATTATTTCATTCAGCTAGAGTTGGATAAAAACGCACCAAAATTGGTGCGTTTTTATTTTTTGTGCTATAATAGAAATAAATAAAAGGAGGAGTTACATGATTGGAGAAAATATAAAAACGTTACGTAAAACACATAAATTAACCCAGCCTGAGTTTGCAAAGATTGTTGGTATCTCTAGAAATAGTCTGAGTCGTTATGAAAATGGGACAAGTCGAGTTTCGACAGAATTAATAGATCGTATCTGCAAGAAATTTAATGTTTCGTATGTCGATATCGTAGGGGAGGAAAAAATGCTCACACCAGTAGAAGATTATCAGTTAACTCTGAAAATTGAAGTGATTAAAGAACGAGGGGCGAATATCTTAGCGCAACTTTTTCGTTTTCAAGATGAACAAGGAATTGCATTTGATGATACTTTGAATCCTTGGGTTCTAATGAGCGATGATTTGTCTGATTTGATTAATACGAGGATTTATCTTGTTTCAACGTTTGAGGATATAGAGCGATTTAATGGCTATTTGGATGGTATTGAACGTATGCTAGAACAAGCTAGTCATCTGGTGGTGGCTTAATGAAACTAGAAGAATTTAGTCAAGATAATTTTGAACAAGCCTCCAAACGGCTTATCCGTTCTTTAACTCGTGGAAAAACAACCTCATCTCATCCTAAGGCTATTTTGCTCGGTGGACAGAGTGGTGCTGGGAAAACAACGATTCATCGTATTAAACAAAGGGAATTTCAAGGTAATATCATTATCATTGATGGGGATAGTTATCGCTCTTTTCATCCGAACTACCTTGGCCTACAGGAAAAGTATGGCAAAGATAGTGTGGATTATACCAAAGTATTCGCGGGACAAATGGTTGAATATCTTGTAGATGAGTTGAGTAAAAAAGATTTTCATTTATTAATCGAGGGTACCTTGAGAACAACAGAAGTTCCCCGAAAAACGGCCCAATTATTGGCAACTAGAGGATATCAAGTCTCACTTGCACTGATTGCGACCAAGCCAGAATTGTCTTATCTCAGTACCTTGATACGTTATGAGGAGCTCTACGCCATAGATCCTAGTCAAGCAAG
>JAGZZN010000005.1 GCA_018377375.1 Streptococcus parasanguinis | reverse complement strand
GGACAGAAATCGGTAATTCGTTAGAATTCGATTTCGTCGTCCCACCTCCGCACAGTTGAGTAGGGCTGTAAAAGCTGATGAAATCAGCGTAGTAGAGCCAACTCAACCACTGCGTCTTGCTCGACAATCCAAAAATAATTGAGAGGCTAGGACTTTTGTCCCAGCCTCTTTTTTATATGGTAGCTAAGCGTTGAATGGCTTCTCGATAGATCTCCATCGCAGCGTAGAGATCGTCAATTTTTGCACGTTCATTGGCTTGGTGCTCGGTCTGTTCTGCACCTGGGAAAAGAGCCCCAAAGGCAACACAATTTTCCATGGTCCGCGCAAATGTCGCACCACCAGAAGACATAGCTGGTGTCTTATCACCAGTTTCTTCCTGATAAACGGCCATCAAAGAGCTGACTAAAGGACTATCCAAAGGAACATATAAAGGAGCCAGATAATCAAACTCTTCATATTCCAACTGATAACTAGCTGCAATTTCTCGCAAACGAGCTACTAAGGCCTCCTTATCTGCTAAGACGGGGATCCGGATATCAATCCCGATTTCCGATTGTTCTTGATCGATCACAAGGGTCGCAAGATTAAAGGAAAGATCGCCACTTGGTTCATCTGAAATAGGGCCAAATAGAGCCTCACCAGTTGCATCCTCACCAACTGCATCTGCGATAAAGAGCAAAGCTGGATGGGGTTGGATGAGGGATAAACTTTCCGCTAAACCGACAATAGCATTCACTCCTTCAGCTGCATCTTTAGAGTGCTTGGAAACACCCAAAACAGTTACAGAATCTTCTGTTTGGCTATACTGAACACCACTTTGATCCAAAACAGGAAGCAACTCTTCCAAACGATGACCAGCATAGGTCGCCTTGTCTGGAACAACATTGAGGGCCTGTCCAGCCTGTAAGGGAAGATCATCCCAACCTGGACCATGCAATTTCACTTGTAATAAGCCTTTTTCAGCATAGGTTAATGGGAAAGAGGAATCCGGTGCAAATCCAAGATCTGCTTGCTCTTCGATTTGGTTGTAGCGGTTCATACAGCGCCACAAGGTTTCTTCATCCGTCCCAAAGATAAAGCGGATTCGTTTGGTAAACTGGATGCCATCATCCAACAAACTCTTAACTGCATAGAGGGCAGCGAGGGACGGCCCCTTATCATCCTGCACACCACGACCTACTAAATAATCACCGACAATGGTCGCTTCAAAAGGTGGCGTTTGCCAATCTTTTAGATCACCGGCTGGAACAACATCCAAGTGACAAAGAACGGCCAGGAGTTCTTCCCCCTGACCGATCTCTGCATATCCATAGTATCCTTCAGGATCTATATATGTTTGAAAACCTAATTTTCGAGCAAGCTCTAAGGTTTTTTCTAGGACATCTTGGATAGCTTGTCCAAACGGTGTTCCATTTTCCCCTTCGTTTAATACTGAGGGGTAAGAAATGATGGTTTGAAGCGAGTTTAAAAACTGCTCTTTTACATCGTTCTTTATTCTATTTTTCATGAAACACCTCACTCACTTCTTATAGGAATGGAACGAAGGTTCCAAGAAGAAGGAGAATAATTGTTACTACAATGATAGCAACGACAAGTTTTGCCATGAATTTCCACCAAGTAGCAATGTTGATGCGTCCAAGAGCAAGAGCTCCCATTACAATACCAGAAGTTGGTGCGATCAAGTTCAAGACACCAGATGCTGATTGATAGGCAGTGATGATCAAGCTAGGACGTACATGTACGAATTCTCCAAGAGGAGCCATGATACCCATTGTCGCGCTGGCAAGACCAGATGATGATGGGATCAAGAATGACATTGGCAAATAGAAAATGTAAGTCAAGACGATGAAAACTTGAGATGAAAGTCCACTGAGTCCTTCTTTACCCCAGTTCAAGATAGTATCAGTGATCATACCGTTGTTCATGATGACTTGGATACCACGAGCGATTGCTACGATAAGGGCAACACTCAAGAGGTCAGCTGCACCATTCATAAAGGATGAAATAATTTTATCTTCTTTCAATCCGTAAACGATACCGATTAAAATACCCATAAAGGCAAAGAGCATTGCTCCTTCAGGGAAGTACCATGAACCGAGAGCTTGAGTTGAAGTACCAACAATCTTACCAACTACTGGAAGGCCTGTTAACCAAGTGTTAAAGTCACTGAAAATAGTAACATGGAGATCATTCCAAGGAATGAAACTCAAGACCATCAAGACAAAGGTCAAAACAAAGAGTACAAAGACTTGTTTTTGTTTCTTTGAAAGAGTTGAATTAACATTTTCATCATCTTCACCAACATTGAAGAATTTCATATCTTCTTCACGAGTTGCATAGGTGAGAGATTTGGTTGGGTCTTTTTGGATCTTATCTGCATACTTGTAAACAAACCAAGTGCTAAGACCAGTTAAGACAACCCAGAAAATCAAACGAAGGATGATACCTTCACCAAGACCAACACCTGCAGTTGAAGATGCGATACCTGTTGCAAATGGGTTCAAGGTAGATGCCAAACATCCAATCTGTGAACCGAGCAAGATAATGGCTACCCCAGTCAAACTATCAAATCCAACGGCCATCATAACTGGCACAAGGAGCGGATAGAAGGCCATGGTTTCTTCACCCATACCATACGTTGTACCACCAAGAGCAAACAAAGGCATAAGAACCAAAATCAACATTTTTTCGCGACCTTTGTATTTCTTCACGATGGAAGCAATACCAGTGTCTAGCATACCAGTTTCATTGACAACACCAAGGAAACCACCGACCATTAAGATGAAGAAGGCTACATCAATCGCCGCACTAGTTTCTTTAATCAACGAACCTTTTTCAGGTGTTGTTCCTAGCATGGCACGAATAGGAGCCATCAAGACATCCCAAATCCCTTGAGGATTTTGCGGTTGTGACTTATAAACACCATCCACAAAAGCTCCAGCTGGGATAATCCAAGTCAACACTGCCATAATAGCAATGATGATCAACAATACGGTATAAGATGAAGGCATCTTAAACCCTTTTTTAGCTTTTTCACTCATTTGTCTTCCTCCTAACGCAACAAAGTGTGAGTGATGTTTTACAAGAGCATCTTGTAAAACGCTTACCTATAGATTTATTCTATCACAATAAGCTTTAAAATACTAGTTTTTTCCTAATTTTTCATTAGTCTTTTTGGATGATTGTTCCACTTTCAGACTCAATCAAAGCTCCCAGGTTTTCAAGTGATGTAATAACTGCTTTTCCTTCTGGGCGACCATTGACAAAGGCAATGGCAGCTTCCACTTTAGGAAGCATGCTTCCTGGTGCAAATTGGTCTTGTTTGATGTATTCTTCCAATTGAGCTACATTGACATGTTCCAATTTTGCTTGGTCTGGTTTGTTGTAGTTCACAAAGACATAATCGACACCAGTCAAAACGATGAAGAGGTCTGCTTCTACTAATTCAGCCAAACGTTGAGAGGCGAAGTCTTTATCGATGACAGCTTCAACACCAGATAGGCTACCATCTGCTTCTTTCACAACTGGGATACCGCCACCACCGGCTGCCACAACGACTTGACCGTCGTTCAACAAAGTACGGATGGTATTGATTTCTTTGATATCCACTGGTTTTGGTGAAGCCACGACTTTACGCCAGCCACGACCAGCATCTTCTTTGAAAGTTGCACCTGATTTTTCAGCTTCTGCTTTTGCTTCTTCTTCTGAGTAGAATGGGCCAATTGGTTTGCTGAGGTTAACGAAAGCTGGGTCGTTCTTATCAACAACGACTTGTGTCACAACAGAAGCCACATCTTTTTCAATTCCTTCTTCATGAAGAGCATTTTGAAGAGCATTTTGAAGCCAGTAGCCAATACTTCCTTCGGTCATAGCAACTAATGAATCAAGTGGGAAAGCAGGGTTTTTTTCAGAGTTTGCTGCCAAGTGTTGGAGCAAGAGGTTCCCTACTTGAGGACCATTTCCGTGAGTGATGATCAAGTCATCCCCGTTTTTGATTAATTTGACTAAGTGTTTTGCTGTTTCTACAAGTGCTTCTTGTTGAGCTTGAGCAGAAGGATCAGATGAGAGAATAGCATTTCCTCCCAAAGCAACGACGATTTTTCTTGACATAAATTTTCCCTTTCTATAAAAAATAGGGGCAGGACTAAAGCTAGCAGTCCAGCCCCTATAGCTGTTGGTATACGGTTATAAAGTCTTAAACTTTTGGAATGTACAAGTTACCAAGAGTAGCTGCCATAACCGCTTTGATGGTGTGCATACGGTTTTCAGCTTGGTCAAAGTGACGAGCATATTTGCTGCGGAACACTTCGTCAGTAACTTCCATTTCTTCTACGCCGAATTTTTCAGCAACATCTTTACCGTAAACAGTATTTGTATCGTGGAAGGCTGGCAAGCAGTGCAAGAAGATTAAGTCTTCGTTATCAGCTTTCTTAATCAAATCCATGTTTACTTGGTAAGGTTTCAAAAGGGCAACACGTTCTGCAAATTTGTCTTCTTCACCCATAGATACCCAAACGTCAGTGTAAAGTACGTCTGCACCTTTCACAGCTTCATCGGCATCTTCAGTGATCAAGATATGAGCGCCACTTTCTTTTGCAAATCCTTCTGCCAATTCAACGATTTCTTTTTCTGGGAAGAGTTCTTTTGGTGAGAAGATGTGTACGTTCACACCAAGGATAGCACCTGTTACAAGAAGGCTGTTCGCAACGTTGTTACGTCCATCACCACAGTATACAAGTGTCAAACCTTCCAAACGTCCAAAGTTTTCTTGAACTGTCAAGTAGTCTGCAAGCATTTGAGTTGGGTGCCATTCGTCAGTCAAACCATTCCATACTGGAACACCTGAGAATTCAGCCAATTCTTCAACCATACGTTGGCTGAAACCACGGAATTCAATACCGTCAAACATACGTCCAAGAACTTTAGCAGTATCTTCTGTAGATTCTTTTTTACCAAGTTGGATGTCGTTTGCACCTAGGTATTCTGGGTGAGCACCAAGGTCGATAGCTGCTGTTGTGAAGGCAGCACGAGTACGAGTTGAAGTTTTTTCAAACAAAAGCGCAATGTTTTTACCAGCAAGATAGTGGTGTTCAATGTTGCGTTTTTTAAGGTCTTTCAAGTGAGCTGAAAGTCCGATAAGGTACTCTAACTCTGCACGTGTAAAGTCTTTTTCTGCCAAGAAGCTACGTCCTTGGAACACTGAATTTGTCATTCTATTTGTCTCCTATTTTCTTTCTAGATTGATCAGTAAGAAGAAAGAGCTGATCCTCAAAGACCAGCTCTCGGTCTTCTCTATTAGATTTCTTCACGTTCAAATGGCATTGACATACAACGAGGTCCACCACGACCGCGAACCAATTCACTTCCGCGGATCTTAATCAAACGAAGTCCGTATTCTTCTAATTTCTTGTTTGTGACTGTGTTACGATCGTATACAACTACCACACCAGGTGCGATTGTAAGAGTATTTGATCCGTCGTTCCATTGTTCACGAGCAGCTGCAACCACATTGCCATCACCACAAGGGATCAATGTAACTTTTTCAACACCAAGGTTTTCAGCAAGTAATTCAGCCAAATCACCTTTTTCTTCAACAATCTTCAATGCTTCATTTTCATATGTTACAGAGAAGACGCGAAGGTTGCCTTGGATTTCTGGGTGGATGGTGAATTTATCGTAGTCCACCATTGTGAATACTGTATCCAAGTGCATGAATTTACGGTTGTTCGCAAATTCGAAGGCCAAGACTTTCTTGAAGCCAACGTTCTTCTTGAAGATGTTTACCAACAATTTTTCAATTGATGCAGCATCTGTACGTTGTGAGATACCAACTGCCAAGACATCTTTAGAAAGGACTAATTCGTCCCCACCTTCGATACGAGTGTCTTCTTCACGGTTGTATACCAATTCTACATTACCACCATATACTGGGTGATATTTGAAGATATATTTACCATACAAAGTTTCACGGTTACGTGTATCAGCATACATGTGGTTCAATGATACTGCATTCCCAATTGTAGCAAATGGGTCACGTGTGAAGTACAAGTTTGGCATTGGATCAATCGCAAATGGATAGTCAGATTCAACAAGGTCTGTCAAGCCTTTGTCAGCTTCAGGAATTTCTGGAAGCTCAGCTTTTTGGAAACCAGCCATTGTTTTTTCAACCAATTCTTGGTTGTCTTTAATACCACGAAGGATTTCGCGAATAGCGTTTTTAGTTTGGCGTCCACGAATGTTCGCTTCATCAAGGTATTCTTCGATAAATTGTTCGCGAATTTCTGGAGTAGTCAATGACTCAGCTGCCAATTTTTCAAGATAAAGTACTTCGATTCCTTCATTACGAAGTGCTTCAGCAAATGCGTCGTGTTCTTTTTGAGCATCTTCCAAGAAAGGAATATCATCAAAAAGAAGACGTTCAAGATAGTCAGGCATCAAGTTTTCCAACTCTTTACCAGGACGGTGCAAACAAACTTTTTTCAGTTTTCCAATTTCTGAGAAAACATGAATTGGGTGTGTAGACATCTATAGTCCTCCTTTTTCTTCGAGCTTGTTCATAAGCTTTATTACAATTGTTATTATATCCTTTATTGTTACCGCTTTCATGAAGGATTCTACTTTTTTAATGCAAAGAATTTGGCATTTTTTTGAATTCTTCCTATTTTTTAGTTAATATGAAGCGTTTTCTTTGCATATTTTGTCTTTTATATTGTTTTTATGAATATATATTTTTTTGAAAAAATAAAAAAGATCAACAAATTAATTGATCTCTTTAAAACTCTTTAAAAAGTAGGCTGTATCTAGAAAGGTTAATTGTTTTCTCTCATACTGTATCTTATGAGAATCGATGAGTTTCTTTAAAACTTGATTGACGGTTTCTCGGGTTGTAGCCGCTAATTTGGCCATTTCCTTCATACTGATTGGAAATGGAAGTTGATTTCCTAAACTTTCATAGTCCTTGCACAAGATAGCTAAAGATTGAACCACACGCTCACTGGCACTAGCTGTCACGACATTACGTAGACGCAACTCTTGAAATTCTAAAATTGACGAGAGCTTTCTCGTAATAAAGAGCAACTGCTCCTTACTCTCTTGGGCAGATAATTCATAGAGGTTGACGGGGATAACGAAACAACGCAAATCTGTCACCGCACTAGCTGTATAGTGGTAACGCTCATCCTGAAACATCCCACCATAAGGGAACAGGGCCCCTTTCTTGATATAATCCATATAGGAAAATTGATCAGACGAATCGAATTGCTCAATGCGAGCAAAGCCTTTTGAAAGAAGAAAAATGCGATCCCGCTTATCTCCTGCATAAAATAAAATTTGTCCTTTTTGGATATCCCTAGCATGAATTTCAACAGCTAATTTATCAAATAGCTCCACTGGCAACGCAGAGAAGGCTGGATGCGAGCGGACCAACTGGTAATCTTCCTTTGTAATCATGTTTATACTTCCTCTTATTACTATTAATTAGTATAACATACTTTTTATAGAAAAGGGAAAGAAGTCTCTTTAGAACAGAAAAGTAATTCGAAACACCAAGTGAATTTCATCCTACTTTGATAGAAGAAAAGGCCTGAGCAACCCTCAGACCTTTTGTCGATTATTCATTCATATTGACACGATGCCATTCATTGATAACATAAGCTAATTGCCCCAATTGATAAAGACCAACGCCACTAATTTCAGAACTTTCTGGAGTCGTACCTCCAAGTCCTGCAGTGTAAATGGCAACCAAATAAGGAGTCGATTCATGGACAATGGCGTCCACATTTAGCGCTTCAGCAACATACCCTGGCTTTTGTTGAATCACCAAATCTGGCAAGAATTTTTTATAGTACTCACCTGGGAAAGACTCCCCGATCAGTTCTAGTAAATCTGCATATTTTTCTTGATGATTCCAAAGATATTCCAAGACATGGATGTAATAATCCGTTGTCGTTTTATTATCTTCGCTAAAGGTTTTGACTTCTGGTGAACGGGATTGACCATAACGACTGAATAACTTGCGCGCTTGCTCCATCCCCCCTAAACGATCTGCCAAAGCATAGGCTGGGGTATTTTCAGAGTAAACCAATGAATAGCGCTGCATATCAGGAATAGACATAGCTCCATCAAAGGCAGCAACGTAATTGTCATGCTCCCCTACATATTCATAGTAGGTATTGGTAATATCAAATCGATCTGTTAAATTGAGTTTACCCTTTGCGACTTCATCCACCACCAACATGTTCAAGGGTAGCTTATAGGTACTACCTGCCGTCATTGGTTGAAGATCATTCATGGCAAATTGCTCTCCTGTAATGGCATTGCGATACGTGAAGGCAACTTGTGACGGATCAATTCCACTTTCCGCTAGGAAATCCTGGACAACCTCTACCAACCCCTTATTAGCATAATCATAGACAAGGCCATAAGCACTCATCGTTTCCATGTCTGCATCGACCACTGCTTGCTTGGCTTCAGGAGATTTGACACGTGGTTTTTTCGTCTCAGGCGTAGACTTTTCTATATCTTTTTCTTTTGCTTCTTTTGTTTTCTTTTCTTTTTTTTCAATTGCTGATGCTGTTGGTTGCGTAACATGCAAGTAGCCCAGTGCGCTTGTTCCCACTAAGCACAATAAAATACTGATCGCAATCATGATCGAGCGTAGATTAAAATATTTTTTCATACGAGATTAATTATAAAAGATTCTACTGAAAATAACAAGAATTATCAGAAATAGAAAACGATTTCTTTTTAAAAAGATTATTTCTTTTCATCAAAGGCTTATTTTCGTTTAAAGGAGCCCATAATTAGCTTAGCGATCTCACGCGCAATCGTCCGGAATAAGGAACTCAAGAAGGAATCCTTAGCTTTTTCAAGACTGGATTTTCTTGGGCGACCTGGACTGCGTTTTTGCTCTGCTTTTTCCGTCGCAGCTCGTTCTTTTTCTGCTTCTTTTTTCTCCTCTTCTTGTGCTTCCTTGCTTGCTTTAGCTGCTAATTTTTCATAGGCAGATTCCCGATCAATCGTCGTCGCATACTTTTGATGGAAAGGCGATGTCGTGATTAAGGCCAATTGTTCACTTTCATTTAAGAGGTCAAAACTCGATTGAGGAGAGAGAATATAAGCACGCTCAACAACACTAGGTTGCCCCTTCTCATTCAGGAAAGAAACCAAGGCTTCCCCTGTCCCTAATTCTGTGATCACTGTTTCTGTATCAAAGTCTGGATTCGGACGAAAACTTTGGGCAGCCACCTTGATGGCCTTCATTTCTTTTGGTGTATAAGCTCGAAGCGCATGCTGCACACGATTTCCAAGCTGTGCCAAAACAGATTCTGGTAGATCTTGAGGATTTTGGGTAATAAAGTAAATCCCTACACCCTTAGAACGAATCAGGCGCACGACCTGCTCGACCTTCTCAAGAAAGAGCTTGCTTGCATCCTTAAAGAGGAGATGGGCTTCATCAAAGAAGAAAACCAGTTTTGGCTTTTCGGGATCCCCAACCTCGGGAAGTGTTTCAAAGAGGCGAGACAACATCCAAATTAAAAAGGTTGAATACAATTTTGGTGAATGAAAGAGCTTTGTAGCCGAAAGAATATTGATATACCCACGCCCTGATGCATCGAGTTGCATAAAGTCATTTAAATCAAGTGCAGGCTCTCCGAAAAACTGATCCGCTCCTTCTTCTTCAAGAACCAAGAGGCTTCTTTGGATCGCACCGACAGATTGTTTGGTGATATTACCATATTGGGCAGAATAGTCTGAGCTGTGTTCATAGACTTCCTTTAAAAGGCTTTGCAGGTCCTTCAAATCAATCAAAGGCCAATCTTTCTCTTGAGCCACTTTAAAGACAATTGCAAGAATTCCTGATTGAGTTTCATTCAAATCAAGCAGACGAGAAAGAAGCAATGACCCCATTCCTTCGACAGTCGCACGAACAGGGTGACCAGCTTGGCCAAAGACATCCCACAATCGAACAGGGAAGGCTTGCGGCTCAAACGGATCTGTGAGACCAAGCAGTTTGTAGCGTTCTTCCAGTTTTGGAGTCCATTGCCCCGCTTTGGCTAAACCAGATAAATCTCCCTTGATATCAGCTAGAAAGACCGGAATGCCCTCTTTGCTTAATTTTTCTGTGAGGACCTTGAGGGTAACTGTTTTCCCTGTCCCTGTTGCTCCTGCAATCAAGCCATGACGATTCAACATCCGTAAATAGATAGGCGTCTCAACTGCTCCTTTGGTAATGGTAATACTAGTCATTTCATTTCTCCCTGAATGTTTCAGTTTTCATTTTAACGGTCATCTTTTCCTTGCCTAGGCCCTTCAAACTGGGCTTCTGATAAGTAAGACACACTCCTATTAGTGTATCATTTTCCTGTCCAAACGCAAGAAATTATACTCCGATTTTCCGGATACAAACAAAAAAATCTATAAGAGCCAATTGTCGCTCTTATAGATTCCTTTATTTTATTATTTTGCTGCTGCAAACAATTCATTCACTTTATTCCAGTTGATCACTGAGAAGAAAGCTTTGATGTAGTCAGGGCGTACGTTACGGTATTTCACGTAGTAAGCATGTTCCCAAACATCCAAACCAAGGATTGGTGTTTTACCTTCAGAGATTGGTGTATCTTGGTTTGCTGTTGAAGTCACTTCGAGTTTGCCTTCTTTGTTGACAACCAACCATGCCCAGCCAGAACCAAAACGTGTCGTTGCTGCTGCTGTGAAGGCTGCTTTGAAGTCTTCAAATGAACCAAATGTAGCATCAATCGCTGCAGCAAGTTCTGCTGAAGGAGCTGTTTGTTCTGGAGTCATCAATTCCCAGAAAAGAGCGTGGTTCAAATGACCACCACCATTGTTGATCACAGCTTGGCGAATATCAGCTGGAATGGATTCAACATCAGCTAACAAGCTTTCAAGGTCTTCTCCAATTTCAGGATGTTTTTCAAGAGCTGCATTCACATTGTTTACATATGTTTGATGGTGTTTATCATGGTGCAAATGCATGGTTTCTTCATCGATATAAGGTTCCAATGCATCATAAGCATATGGTAATTCTGGTAAAATGATAGCCATTTTATGGTCCTCTTTTCTTTATTACTGACTTGATGATAACGCAAACAGCTAAATTATTCAACTAATCTGCTTGCGATTTCATTCATCGTTAGACGCTATTCGCTACTTTCAACAGGGCCAAATCAAATAAGTAGTCTTTTTCATATGTTCCACTTTTAATCGCATAATCCGTCTCGATGAAGGTCATCATAGCTTGCTTCAAAAAGGACAGAGTAAGCCTGCGGCTATCCCGTAAGGCAAACTTCACCTGATAAGGATTGACCTTGCGTCCTGACAAGTCCGACAAGCTCGCTACAATTTGGCTTTCGGATTGGCCTTCTTCTGAGAAAATTTTAACTTGAGAAAACATTCGGAATTGCCCCAACAAAATAGCGATCAATTTTATTTCATCTTCTCCTTGTAAGCGAAGATCCTTAACCAAATTCCGGGCTTGATCGATTTGGCGTTTGAGAATCATCTGTGTCAGATCAAAAATATTATCTTGCAAGGACTTTGGAACAACCTCCTCGATATCTTGGAGGGTAATCTGACCATCTTCTTTATAAGCCTGCAATAGAGCGAGATTCTTCTGTAACTCTCCAAAATCATAGCCAGATTTTAAGAGCAACTGGTCCAAGGAATCGCCAACAAAGTGTAAGCCCAATTCTTGCGCCTGACCAGAAAAATAACGCTTTAAATCTTGCTCTTTAGGAGTGGTCGCTTCAATGATTTGGGCATCCCGTTTTAGGAGTTTGACCAAGCGACGCTTACTATCTAATTTTCCTTCTGCAAATATCACCAAACGGGTCGATTCAGAAGGGTTTTCCAGATAGTTTTCAAATTGCTTCAGATCTTCATCGGTTAAATTGCGTTTTTTGGCAGTGGTCAGATCCAATAAGTGATCCAAAATCACGATTTTTTCATCTGCAAAAAAGGGAAGACTGACCAAATCCAGCTCGACTTCAGCATAGGAGGCTTCCTTCATATCAAAATAAGAATAATTCAAATCTGAGGGATCATAGCCTATTTTTTTTAAAATGTCTTTTTTTAACCATTCAAATTGACCTATATCCTCACCCGTCAAGACAAGAATAGGAGGCAGAGTTTGAACCGTCAGATGTTTAATGTCGGTAATTGCTTGCATGAAACTCTCTTATCTCTATCAGTCTAGTGTATTTCGTGTTCAGCAGCCATTTTTTGTTCCAATGGTGGTTTTTCATCAGACAAATCAGGTGCTGCTACAAAATTTGGAATTTGCTCAAACGAGTTGCCGCCAAAGCTCCCCCCTGTCGCTGTGACCTGTGGTTCAGAAGCCACTCCCATAGGAGTTTCTACTGGTTGTGGGAAGGTGTTTTTCCCTGGAAGCATCATGAGAATCAAGAGAGAAATAACTGTAATCCCCCAAAGAAATAGGAAAATATCTAGCCCCGTCAACAAATAGAGCAGAACCGGACCAAGGTTCAAAAAGATCCAAGACCAATGGATTCCCGCATCCCGCAAGCGACGTACACAAATGGCTTGACTGGGTACTAAAATGAGGAAGTAAAAGAATGCTAAGAAAGCGAGCGCCCATAAACCTGTCTTAGAATGAACAGTTGAAAAATTGAGCGTTTCTTGAGCATTTTGATGGGATAAAGAGGTCACGATGTAAAAAACCCAAAGAGGCAAAGAAATCAGGGAATTCCAGAAAAAAGCTAGCCAAAAATGGGCCCGACTGGTCTTACTTGAAAAATCTGCATACTGTATCCAAAATTGCTTAAATGCGTTCATACGATTCTACCTTTACATTGATTTCACTTTCTATAATAGCAATTTTCAGCATAGAAAGCAAACCTCTCCTCGTCTCTAGCGGACCGTTTCTACCCTCCAATGGTCCCACCCAATCAAGCGAATTGCTCCCCTTTCATCGGTACGAAGATAAGAAATAGAGCGTTCCTCTAGACGATCGAGCAATTCTTTATGGGGATGTTGGTAGCGATTTTTCTTTCCAACAGAGATCAAGGCCAACTGAGGATGTAACTGATCTAAAAACATATCACTAGAGGAACCTTTAGAACCGTGGTGGCCTACTTTCAAGACATCTACTTGTAATTGTGGATCGTTTTTCAATAGTTTTTTCTCTCCAGCTTCTTCCAAATCACCCGTGAACAAAAATCGTTTCTGAAAGAACTGCCCATAGAGGACAATCGAATCATCATTTTTACCATCCCCCACTTCATCAGGGGATAAGACTTCTAGATGATCATCAAAAATAGGAAGTTGATCCCCTCTCTGGACTACTTTAATCGGACTATGAAGCAGTTTCAATTTCTCTCGAAATTGAGAATTGGTGAGACTGCCTGGACTGACATACACTTTTTTAACTGGGATTTGTTTGGCAACCTCCACCATATCGCCCATATGGTCCTGGTCTGTATGAGTCAAGACCAAAGCATCGAGTTTTCCAACACCTCGACTCTTGAGATAAGGAATCAGGGTTTGATCCGCATTGGCAGATTGACTGCGCTCTTGCCACTTGTCTCCACTTTTAAAAGTGACGCGTCCTCCGACATCAATCAATATGGTTCTTCCTTTCCAATCGCGTAAAAAGATACTGTCTCCTTGACCGATATCCACCATGGTAATCTCATTTTCTAAAGGATGCTTGGTCCAACAAAAGATGAGTAGAATCATGCCTATTAACAGGAAACGACGTTTTTTTTGCTTTCGAAGATCATACAAGATCCCTAAAAGAAGGAAGAGAGCGATCAGAGCTGGTCCCGTCGGCTGACCAAATACCAAAGGTAGCGACGTGAGCTTTGAAATCCAACGAATACACTCCTCTATGAGAAGAAAGAAACTGTTAAAAATTGTAAGGGGCTTTAGAATCGATAAGATAAATAGCACCGTTAAACCTGGAAGAAGGACAAGGTCAAATAAGAAAGAAAAGAGGAAGGTTAAAGGGAGTGACCAGGGTTGAAAGACACTAAAGTAATAGGTCAAAAGGGGCAAAATCCCCAGGCTAATCCAGAAACTTTCCACTAGTATCTTTTTAAGTCCTGAATAAGAACTGGTATCTACCAAGGTCAAAATAAAGGCATAGGCACAACTCAAGACCCCTCCAGCTGTCAGGAGAAACTTGGGCATGAGCAACATTAAGATCATCAAGGTCATCGCCATATTCTCCATCCCTCGGACCCCCTTTTGAGAGAGGATCTTCTGCAAGAGGCTGCGAACCACTGAAACAGAAAAACCTGTCAAGCCAGCATAGACCAAAGAAATTGGAAGCATCCAGATATCGACTGTCTCTTGCAAGATTCCTAGACGTAAGAGAGCTTTCCGGATCCCATTGATAAAAAAGCCAACCTGCATCCCAGATAAGGCGAATAAATGGATGATTCCCAAACTCGTGTAAAGCTGGTCCATCTCTTCAAAATCCTTATCTAAATAGCCAAAAAGAAGGCCGGTCATATACTGGTTCATCGGTTGCGGAAAGTGCTCCTTGCTCCAAACAATAGCTTTGCGCCTCCATTGAGATAGCCAGTCAAAAACATTCCAAGTTTGGATGGGAAGCGCGGATTGGATCGCCTCAATTTTTATTTGATAGTGAATCCCCTGTGTTTGCAAATAAGACCGGTAGTCAAATCCTCTAAAATTTCGCTGCCCTTCTGGCTCTTCTATAGCACCTTTATACGTCAACTCCAACAAATGAGTTTGACTTTGCCACTGTTGTTTTTCTTTTTCTGATTTTAAAGTATAAAAGACTTGGTAGGTCCTACCCTGATTTTTAGCACGAAAAGACAGGGCATCCCCATTGATCTTGATAGTATCTGGAATCAGTCGTAAGTGGGGTGGCAGCTGACTTTCTGCTTGTACTGGATGATCCTGTAGTCGCTGAAAGACAAAGAAGGCCGCAAAACAAAGGGTTGCTAAAGCAAGTCCTAGCAAACTTGAGCGCTCCCCTTTATAGTGATGAACCGCTAAAACTCCCACTACTACTAGACCGCTGATCGAAAGCCAAGATGGTTGATAGATACTAAAATACAGCCATAGAAGTACAAAGGCGAGATGGATAAGCGAAAAAGGAAGGTCTTTAATCCACCGTGAAAGCATCTCTTAGTTTCTCCAGTGTTTTCTCTCCGATTCCTGAAACATTCTTCAGATCATCCACTGATCGAAAAGGCCCATTTGCTTCGCGATAGGCGATAATATCCTGGGCACGTTTCTGTCCAATGCCCGATACTGTCTGGAGCTCTGATTCGGTTGCTCGATTTAAATGGACCTTGCCTGTTTTTTCTGCTGGCGCTGACGAAGTTGCAGAACTTTCTGAACTTCCAAGTGCTGGAACATCCTCTCCTTCTTTAGCAACATAGATCACTGCTTCATCGGAGAGTTTTTGCGCCAAATTGACCGATTGGCTATTGGCATCTGCTGTCATCCCGCCTGCCTTATAAATGGCATCGTGGACTCTGCTATTGGAGCGCAACTCATAGACCCCTGGTTGTTTGACGGCTCCTTTGACATCGACCGTAATGATCTCGGGTGCATCAGACACTGAAGTAACCGTCTTTTCTTCTTTGGAACTAGCGGTCTGCACCTTTTCTTTGCTCGAAGTTGAACTAGAAGACTGATAAAGATCCGGTATGGTGGATGCACTTGACTGAGGTCGATGAAAAAGAAAATACCCTCCAAGTAAGAGTCCAATAGCAGTAAGAGCTAAAAAGAGCTTATATTCTTTGATTTTTTCGATGATATCCTCCATAAGAAACCTCCTCTCACTTTTATTATTCGTAAAAATAAAAAAAACTGAGAAAAACTCTCAGTTTTTTTACTTGTTTTTCCGATGTTTGTCTGGATCCCATACAAAGCTTGCTAGGTAACTAAAGAGCAAGGTCAAGATGCCCACGACTAAGACAAGGGGAATCAAAAGGATTTTTAACAAACGAATCAAGATAAAAGGTTTTGTTGGGGTGTTGATCGCTTGCGCTTCCGCATCCAAGCGGTCAAACTCCTCTTGGATACGGCGGGCAACTTCTGCCACTCCTTCGTCATTCATCTTTTTAATATCCGAAATATCGATGGGATGTCCAAAGTTCATATCAATGCGTTCACCCGTTGCCAACCCTTTCAAGTCTCTTGGACCAGTATAAGTCACTGGCATGATACGGACCTTCGCCATTTTAGCAATGATTGCAACACCGCCTTTAACGTCTTGAGAATGACGGCTTCCACTTGGGAACATAATCAAGGAACGGTTGCTCTTTTTCAGCATATTGACAGGATACTTAATGGCTTCTGCTCCCGGATTTTCACGGTCGATCGGAAATGCCCCACACATGCGAATCCACCAGCCAAAAATACGATTGGTGAAGAGCTCTTTTTTTGCCATAAAGATAAACTGCTTTGGCTTGGTTGCAAAGGCCATATAGACCGGATCCCACCAAGTCCGGTGAGGGGATACCAAGATGTAGTTCTCTTCCCGATCTGGAATATTGTCCTTATGATGGTAATGGGCATTCCCATTTAAAACCCAAAGAATAAAGGCAACAAGGCCACGTAAATAGGTATAAAACATAGTTGTTCCTCAAATCCATTTCATTCGTCTCTCTACAAGATATTCCATCCTGTAAAAGGTTCTTTCTTATTATACCGTATCCTGATTTTGACCGCAAACCTTTTTTAGATAAAAATTGTCTCAGCGGACCGATTCTAGATAGTCTTTTTCTCAAAAAAATGATATCATATTGTCTATGGAAACTATTGATTTAAAGGGCTTGTCCCTCAGTGAAGTCCGCAAGAAAATGGATCGCGGACAAACCAATGATTTTACAACGAATACCAGTACCAGCACCTGGCAAATCATCAAGCGCAACGTCTTCACCTTGTTTAATACCTTAAACTTTGTGATTGCCGTGGCCTTAGCTGCTGTACAGGCCTGGAGCAATATGATCTTTTTCGCAGTCATATGCTTCAATGCCATTACAGGGATCATGACCGAGATGCGCGCTAAACGGATGATTGATAAGCTCAACCTCATGAGTCGTGAGCTAGTGACTGTCATTCGAGACGGGGAAAAAGATGCGATTCCACCAGAAAAGCTTGTTCTAGGTGATTTAATGCTCTTATCTTCGGGTGAGCAGATCCCTAGTGATGCCGAAGTCATGTCTGGTATTGCAGAAGCCAATGAGGCTATGCTGACTGGTGAGAGTGACCTGGTCTTAAAAAAAGTTGGTGATGAACTGCTTTCTGGTAGTTATATTGCCAGTGGTCAAGTCTATGCCCGTGTCAAGCGAGTTGGAGCAAACAACTATGCTAACAAACTGATGATGGAAGCTAAAACCCTGAAGCCTATCAATTCGCGTATTCTTTATAACTTAGCGAAAATTTCAAGCTTCACTGGTAAAATTATCATTCCATTTGGCCTTGCCCTCTTCTTTGAAGCACTGTTGATCAAGATGCTGCCAATCAAGGATGCTGTCGTGAATTCTTCCACAGCTCTCCTGGGAATGTTGCCAAAGGGAATTGCCCTACTGACGGTTACATCTCTTTTGACAGCGGTTATTAAGCTCGGTATGCGCAAGGTTCTTGTCCAAGAAATGTACTCAGTAGAAACCTTGGCGCGTGTGGATACCTTGTGTCTGGATAAGACCGGTACCATCACTCAAGGGAAGATGACAGTCGAAGCTCTCCATAGCTTATCTGATCATTTTTCTGAGGAAACCATCAAAGTTATCCTTTCAGCTTACATGCAAAATAGCGAGGACACCAATCCTACTGCTCAAGCTATTCGCAAGGCTTATGGGGAGTTGGAGCATGCTTATACTGCGGAAAACATTATTCCTTTCTCAAGTGATCGGAAATGGGGAGCCATGCACCTATCCAACCTTGGAACCGTCTTTCTCGGTGCTCCTGAAATGCTCCTTAAAGAAAATCCCGCTGCTGTCGTCGAAGCACAAGCTCGTGGATCGCGCGTGCTCGTCTTGGCCCACAGTTCAGAACTGATCAGCATGCAGGAATTGAAATTGCCTGAAAATCTTGAAGGGATTGCGGTTATTGAGATTACAGACCCCATTCGTGAAGGGGCTTCAGATACTCTTGAGTATTTGCGCTCTCAAGGAGTGGATCTCAAAATCATCTCCGGTGATAACCCTGTGACGGTCTCTTATATCGCTCAACAAGCTGGCTTCAAAAATTATGAGAACTACATCGATTGTTCAAAAATTTCTGATGATCAATTAGTGGATCAAGCAGAAGAAACAGCTATCTTTGGGCGCGTGTCTCCTCACCAGAAAAAACTGCTTATCCAAACCTTGAAAGCAGCTGGTCGGACAACTGCTATGACAGGAGATGGGGTCAATGATATCCTTGCTCTTCGCGAAGCAGACTGCTCCATCGTGATGGCAGAGGGAGATCCAGCAACTCGTCAAATTGCCAATATTGTTCTTTTAAACTCTGACTTTAATGACGTTCCAGAAATTCTTTTTGAAGGCCGTCGTGTGGTGAATAACATTGGACGAATCGCTCCAATCTTCTTTATCAAAACGATCTATTCCTTCCTCTTGGCTATCATCTGTATTGCCAGTGCTCTCTTCTTTAACGTCAACTATTTGCTGATTTTCCCTTTCATCCCTATTCAAATCACCCTGATCGACCAATTCGTCGAAGGATTCCCACCATTTGTGTTGACCTTTGAACGCAATATCAAACCGGTTGAAAAACACTTCTTGAGACGTTCCCTTCTGTTAGCCTTACCAAGCGCCTTGATGGTCGTCTTTAGTGTCTTGTTCATTCGCCTTTGGGGAGCAAGCCATGGTTGGTCTGCAGCCGATATGTCTACTGTATCCTATTACTTACTTGGATCCATCGGTTTCCTATCCGTCATCCGTGCTTGCCTTCCACTAAATATCTGGCGAGCCCTCCTCATCCTCTTCTCTGTTGTAGGATTCTACGCATCTGCGGTTGTATTGAAAAACTTGATCGAGATTTCACTCCTTACAGCCACTACTTTCCCAGTTTATCTGGCATTGATGGCCATCTTTACAGGAGTCTTTATCCTCACAACGATTCTACAAAAATATGAATTTGATTAAAAAAAGTTGAGAGAAAAACTCTCAACTTTTTCTGTTCTGCCCGCCTTTCCCCAAGCCTCTTTTCATGCTATAATAGAGCCATGACAGATATCGAATTAAAAGACGGCGAGCGCGTCAACCAACTCTTTTCAAGTGATGTAAAAATCATACAAAATCGGGAAGTCTTTAGTTACTCCGTGGATAGCGTCCTGCTCTCGCGCTTTCCAAAATTGCCCAAGCGGGGCTTGATCGTAGATCTCTGCGCTGGAAATGGGGCCGTGGGACTTTTTGCGAGTACTCGGACAGAAGCCCAGATCATTGGTGTCGAAATACAGGAACGTCTGGCGGATATGGCAACCCGCTCCATTACTCTCAATGGCTTGAACCAGCAAATGTCCATGATCACCGATGACCTTAAGCATTTGCCTCAACATATCAAGGGCAGTAAGGTGGATATTATCCTCTGCAATCCCCCTTATTTCAAGGTGGATGAGCATTCCAATCTCAATGAGAGTGAACACTACCTCTTAGCTCGGCATGAAATTACCACCAATTTAGATGAGATTTGCCATGTGGCTCAGCGGGTTCTCAAATCAAATGGTCGCTTAGCGATGGTCCATCGTCCAGATCGCTTTTTAGATATCATCGAAACTATGAAACGATACAATCTTGCACCTAAACGGATCCAGTTTGTCTATCCAAAAGTGACCAAAGAGGCGAATATGTTGTTGATTGAGGCGATCAAGGATGGCTCACTGGATGGTTTAAAAATTCTGCCTCCCCTCTTTATTCACAATGAAGATGGCAGCTATACAGACGAGATTCATGAGATCTACTATGGAAACTAAGGCTTACATGTATGTTTTAGAGTGTGCGGATGGCTCCCTCTACACTGGCTACACCACGGATGTCGAAAAACGCCTAAAGACTCACAATGCTGGAAAAGGCGCCAAATACACACGGGCTCGTCTCCCTGTTAAACTTCTTTACCAAGAATCCTATCCAGATAAACCCTCTGCTATGTCTGCCGAGGCTCTCTTTAAAAAGAAATCGCGCCAAGCAAAGCTAAACTATATCAAAAAGAACCGTCGAACTCCATAGTCCAACGGTTTTTCATTTACAAAATGGTGATACGGTACTGGTGACTCCGTGTCTCTTGGGGAGCCAACTGGATCACACCTTTTTTATCTTCGAAGAAATCGCCCTCTTCTGCAGATGTGGAAATACCCGTCCAAGGCTCCAAGGCAATGAAAGGACCCTTGTTATTGGTAGACCAAAGGACGAGATTCTCAAAATCTGCAAAGGCAAATTCCAAACCTTTACCAGATTTTTTCGAGAGGAGCTGCACAGATTTAGAAGCTAATTGATCTAAAATAATGGCGTCTTTTTCAAATAGTTCATGGCGCAAAGGTAGGCTACGACTATGGTCTAAAAATGGCGTCCGCTGCAGGCGATCAACCAAACCGGTTTCTGTGAACAAGAGAGGAACGCTACAGCTTTCTTCTTTTTCAAAAATCAACTCGTAGTCTTCATAGTCTTCATCTGCTAAAAGGGGACAACGAAAGGCAGGATGCCCTCCAATGAAATAAGGCATGACTTGATCTGACTCTAGATTTTGCACGCGATAGGTGATAGTGATTTCTTTTCCTTTCAATTCATAAGCGATTTCCACTCGAAAATGGTAGGGATAATTTTGTAAGCTTTCGTCGTTAGAGGTAATTTCAAAGACAAGACGATGGTCTGTTTGTTCTTTTAGTTCAAACTCTCTTTTGCGAATGAGGCCGTGTCTTGGAAGCTGGCCTGTCTTCACTCCATCTTTTAGATGATACTGCACTTGACCATTACGAACACTCCCGCAAATCGGAAACAGAACCGGCGCTTGTCCTGACCAATACTCTGGATCCCCTTGCCAAAGATATTCTATGCCTTCTTTACTTCGAATGGAGCTCAATTCCCCTCCAAATGTCTTAAATTGTACTTCTAGATCATCATTTTTTAATGCAATCACCATGGACGACACCTCTTTATAATTAGTATAGTTATTATATTCATTATAACCTTTTAGAAGAGATTGTCAATTTTTATTTTTCTAGTCAAAAATTTTTAAAAAAATAAGAAAAAATTCTTGACAAAGCTTGGAAATAATTGTAGACTTAATATGTTAACAGAAATATTCCATTTTAGGAATTCATTCTTTCTGTTGTCTGACTTTTTTGGATGCTCCTTATCATGATACATTTTTCTAAAAGAGTCAGTTATCATTTAGGTCTCCTTATAAATATACAAGGGTTAACAGCTGGTTAACCCTTGTATTTTTGATTTTCATTAAAAAAACGGCCTATTGCTAGACCGTTCTTAGGACTTATTTATCCCCTTTGTTGCGGATGACAAATCCATTTTTCTTTTCATTGGAAGTACGATGAGGACGTTTGTTGCCTTTGCCTTCAAAGTCTCGGCTATTTTTATTGGACTTGCGTTTGAAATCACGGCGTCCACCTTCACGGTCATCTCTGCGATTGCGGTCACGGCGTTGGTCTCCACGACGGCCATTTCCACGGCCACCTTTGCCTTTTCCACCAAAGCCACCACCAGATGGTTTGAATGGCAATGGTTTTTCACGCGCAATTTCAACTTCTGGAAGGCTGTCTGGATCTTGAACAGTCAAGCTCAAGATATACATGGCCAATTCTTCAGGAGTGAATGCTGCAGCCAATTTGCGAGCATCCTTGCCAAACTTCTCAAAGTTGGTCCGGATCTTTTCATCTTCAAAGTCTCGCTCAATTTTCTTCAGCGCTACTTGTTTTTTCGCTTGGAAGGCTTCTTCTGCTGTTGCAGGTTTCATTCCCTTCATCCGCTTTTTGGTCAAGTTCTCAATGATTTGCAAATAGCCCATTTCATTTGGCGATACAAAGGTAATGGATTGCCCTGTTTTCCCAGCACGACCTGTCCGTCCGATCCGGTGAACATAGCTTTCTGGATCTTGTGGAATATCGTAGTTGTAGACATGGGTCACACCTGAAATGTCCAACCCACGTGCCGCAACGTCCGTTGCCACCAAGACGTCCAAGTTCCCATTTTTGAAATCACGAAGGACACGAAGACGTTTGTTTTGATCCAAATCTCCGTGAATTCCTTCTGCTCGGAAGCCACGAATCTTCAAGCCACGCGTCAATTCATCGACCCGACGTTTTGTCCGACCAAAGACGATGGCAAGTTCAGGCTGCTCGACATCCATCAATCGAGTCATGGTATCAAACTTTTCGCCTTCTTTGACACGAATATAGTATTGATCGACCAAGTCGGTGGTTAATTCTTTGGCCGCAATCTTAACGTGTTCGGGCTCTTTCATAAACTGAACACCAATGCGTTTGATCGCTTCTGGCATCGTTGCTGAAAAGAGCAAGGTCTGGCGTGTTTCCGGAACATGGCTAATGATGGCTTCAATATCTTCCAAGAAGCCCATATTGAGCATTTCATCTGCTTCATCCAGGATCAAGGTTTCAATATGATCGAGTTTCAAGGCCTTGCGCTTGATCAAATCTAGCAAACGTCCAGGTGTTCCCACAACGATGTGAGCGCCTGACTTCAAAGCTTTAATTTGCTTTTCAATGCTTGATCCACCATAGACAGAGCGGACTTTGACACCCTTGCTGCGTCCAAAGCGGAAGAGTTCTTCCTGACTTTGAACCGCCAATTCACGCGTTGGGGCAATGACAAGTGCTTGAATCACTGTGTTATCGACATCGATCTTCTCCAACGTTGGAAGACCGAAAGCGGCTGTTTTACCAGTCCCTGTTTGCGCTTGACCGATGACATCTTTTCCTTCAAGAGCCAAAGGAATGGTTTGTTCTTGGATTGGGCTTGCTTCTACAAAGCCAGCTTTTTCAATTTCTGCTAATAATTCAGCAGATAAGTTAAATTCGTTGAATTTCAATTCTTTCTTCTTTCTAAAAAGTGGTGCGAAGCCACTTTATCAAACTTCTTTCAATGCGAAAACGCACTGATTGCATAGGAAGTCTCCTTCCCGGTTACCTGTCGCAAGACTCATCTAAAGAAAAACTCAGTCCGTCTGTTATGGACTACATTTTCTTTAGAGAAAAATGTTTTGCGTCCTAACGGATGTTGTTGGCTAGTATCGTGTTTCAAACAAATAGGCCACAAGATCCTTCTTGCGGGAGTCTTCTTTCGAACAGAAGCCTTCCATCTGTTCTGCCTCCCCACCATTTCTCTCATACAAGTTTGCAACTTATCTAGTATAACACAATGAAGAGGCAAATGATAGTCACAGGAGACTAATTTTATTTTTTAGGAAAAAAATCCTGGATCGCTTGAAATCATAAAAGTGACGCAAAGCCAAGCCAGGACTGCTTTTCTTCTTGTAACCATTTCATATACTTCATCATAGGAGTATAAAAACTTCGGAAAAACTTTTATTTTTTGGTAACTCTTATCTTGCGTTTTTACAAATAAATATGTATAATACAGTTAGTATCTAAAATATTTCTGTATAAAGAAATAGGATCATTTTATCTGATTCAACGATTTATTCTAAGTTCTGATTTATTTAGAACCACTCAGTACTATTAAATCTACTCCTACTATTTCCAAGAAGATTTTGTACAGTCGATGAACTATTCACACTGCCCCTTCTTTGGAGAGGAGGGCAGGTGTCTAGATGGTTCCTATTTCTCAGATTATTCTAGATACGAAGAGGCTCGGATTTCTCCAAGCCTCTTTTTTTTATCTTTTTTTCACAATCCAACGCATGACCTTTGCCAAAATGAGCCATAATATAAAGCTACATAGGGATACATAGATCCAAGCATTGGGATCCTCTGTCATAGGAAGAGGGATATTCATTCCGAAGAAACCGGTGATAACGGCTAAGACCGCCAACAAGGCTTCAAAGATGGTTAGGGTTGTCAAGTTGTCATTCAAGTTGTTGTTTAGGATATTGTTGTATGATCCAGACAACTGCTGTAAGACATTGGAAATCAACTCAGTCATCGAAACCAACTGACGCGCTTCGATCATGGCATCATCAAACTGCTCTTTTTCAATATCATTCATCCTACGATAAATGGCATGCGCTTTGATATGTTCTAGCAACATCCGATTTTGCTTGGCTGCCGCGACCAGATACACCATACCGGTCTCAAGGTCAGACAGGGCATAAAGATTCTTTGTCGTCGTTGTCTTTCGAAGCAAACGATTGAGTTCATCTTTGTGCTTATCTAAGCGATCAATAATCGGATAATAAGCATTACTGATCATTTCAAGACCTGCAAAAAGCAACTTATAGATCGACAGCTCCTCATGGCTTTCCAAATAACGAACCATTTGTTCAATGATATAGGCATTGTCCTGGTTACTGATGGTCACGAGTCGCGTATCTTGAACGATAAAGGTCATGGGGATGGTTTCGTAGTATTCCTTGTCCTTTTCTAAATCCAATACATTGTAGATAAAGGTGATCGTTCCGTTTTCTCGATTGTAATCCATATGGGCACGTTCGTTCTTATCCATCGCGTACTCAATGGTTTCTTTGTCAATATCGTATTTTTTATAAAGATATGAATTTTCAGCAATCAAATCCGAGTCGATATTGATCCATTTCCGATCTTGACCCAATTGTTTATCGATAAACATTCCGTCTCCTTTCTCAACTGTTCTCTATCAACATGATTTTTTATTTAAAGACTGCACTGGCTAATGCTTGCTGGATTTCAATGACACTGTTGTCACTCTTGAATTGTAAAACTTCTGAAGGTTCCACTGCTGAAGAGACCCAGATTTTTAATTCAGCATCCAAATCAAAATGACCGGAAGTTTCTACTGAAAATCGAGAGATGGAGCGATAAGGAAGGGATTTGTAGGAAGTTTTCTTTCCTGTTACTCCTTGCTTATCCACCAAGATCAAACGAAACTCTGTAAAGACGATTAAATCACGAATCAAGCTAAAAGCAAGTGTGACTTGCTCTCCCGGCACCAAGATATCTTCCAGATCTCTTTCTACTTTATCAACATTCTTTTGAGAGGCATTGCCCATCAAACCACTTAGTAATCCCATCATTTCTCCTTTATAAGCGAAAACGGACAAGATTCCGTTTTCTTATTTCTATTGTCATGGATCGGTTTTGAATCGTTCCTTACCCCATCTTTTCTTCCAGCTCAACGTCTGGATACTTATCCGCAAACCAGCGGAGGGCAAAGTCATTTTCAAAGAGGAAAACAGGCTGGTCAAAGCGGTCCTTCGCCAAGATATTTCGGCTTGAAGACATGCGCTCATCTAAGTCTTCTGGTTTGATCCAGCGAACGGTCTTTTTACCCATTGGGCTCATGACCACTTCGGCATTGTATTCATTTTCCATGCGGTGCTTAAAGACTTCAAACTGAAGTTGCCCGACAGCACCCAACATGTATTCACCTGTTTGGTAGTTGGTATAGAGCTGAATAGCTCCTTCTTGCACCAATTGCTCAATCCCCTTGTGGAAGGATTTTTGCTTCATAACGTTCTTGGCAGACACCTTCATGAAGATTTCAGGGGTAAAGGTTGGCAGTGGTTCAAATTCAAACTTGTTTTTACCAACTGTCAGCGTATCTCCAACCTGATAAGTACCCGTATCGTAAACCCCGATGATGTCTCCTGCTACGGCATTGCTGACATTCTCACGGCTTTCGGCCATAAACTGGGTGACATTTGATAGCTTAGCGCCCTTACCAGTACGAGGCAGGTTGACGCTCATCCCACGCTCAAATTCACCAGATACGATCCGAACAAATGCAATCCGGTCACGGTGACGAGGGTCCATATTGGCTTGAATTTTAAAGACAAAGCCTGAGAAATCTTTGTCGTAAGGATCCACCATTTCTCCATCGGTCTTCTTGTGGCCATGTGGTTCTGGAGCAAACTTGAGGAAGGTTTCCAAGAAGGTCTGCACCCCAAAGTTGGTCAAAGCGGATCCAAAGAAAACTGGAGTTAATTCACCCGCAAGGATGGCTTCTTCTGAGAATTCATTTCCAGCTTCTTGCAAAAGTTCGATATCGTCTTTCACTTGTTCGTAGAAAGGATTGTTGGCAAAGAGCTTGTCTCCATCTTCTAGACTGGCAAAGCGTTCATCCCCTTTGTAGAGTTCCAAGCGTTGATTATAGAGGTCGTAAAGCCCCTCAAAGGCTTTCCCCATCCCGATTGGCCAGTTCATTGGGTAACTTGCGATGCCCAAGACTTCTTCCAATTCTTGCAAGAGATCTAGTGGCTCACGACCGTCACGGTCCAGCTTATTCATAAAAGTAAAGACTGGAATCCCACGGTGTTTAACAACCTCAAACAATTTCTTGGTTTGAGCCTCGATCCCCTTGGCAGAGTCTACCACCATAACGGCAGCATCTACCGCCATCAAGGTCCGGTAAGTATCTTCTGAGAAGTCCTCGTGCCCTGGAGTATCTAGGATGTTCACGCGTTTTCCATCGTAGTCAAACTGCATGACAGATGAGGTTACCGAAATCCCACGTTGTTTCTCAATGTCCATCCAGTCGGATTTAGCGAAGTTTCCTGTTTTCTTTCCTTTTACGGTACCGGCTTCCCGAATCTCCCCACCAAAGTAGAGCAACTGCTCAGTAATCGTCGTTTTACCAGCATCCGGGTGGGAGATGATAGCAAAGGTACGGCGTTTTTTGATTTCTTCTTGTACGTTCATGTTCCTAATTCTTTCTCTTCTTATTTTTTGATAAATTTACAAATTCATCTCTACATCGGATTTCTCCTCAATTTCTCTATCTGTCCTATTATAGCGAAAATAGGCACTTTTTTCAACGATGATTCTTCTTTGAGAGCAAAAAGAAAGACTAAAATCCCTAGATTCTAGTCCTCTTATCATGACTATTAGAAGGCTCCAAATCCTCCGCCACCGCCACCATCAGAAAAGCCGCCGCCGTCAAAGCCCCCACTGCCATCTGAGGAGTTAGTAGAGAAGCTTGAAACGCTATAGGAATCATCAGCATAACTCATCAAGGTAGAGCCGTCTAGGAAGGAATTTGAAGAGGTCGTTAGCCAAACAACAGTGTCCCAGTTTTCGTATGGCAAGGAAATCTGATGATTTTTGAGTACCTGACTCACTTTTTTAGCTTGACCATACATAGTTGCATAGACTAGGATACGATTCCATAGAACAACACTCTCCAGTTCCGCTTGGTTGAAATTTGGAATACTTTCGATCATATTTCGAAAGGCCATCCATTGGAATTGTGCATCCAAGTTCTCTAAGGATTGGAGATGTTCTTCGCGAATTTTCACAAGAATATAAAATGGAATGAATAACAAAACCAAAAGTAAAATGATCCAAAAATAGAAGGAAGATAGGTGTGATCCAAATCCGAGAGATAAGAAACACATGCTCACAAATAAGATCAGTAAGAGCCAGAAATGTAGGGCGCAACCTGTTTTTGAAAAAGCTTCTTCTTTTTCAGTTAAGTCTCTAAAATAAGAGGGCAATCCTAATTTTGCAATTTCCTTTTCTACACCTTTTGACAATTGCTGGGCATCCTTTTTTAAAAGGGATTGAACCTCATTTCCGATCTTTCGAATACGGTCTCGTTGCGTGTCTGATTTAGCAGCTCGAAAGTCTTTTTTTAGGGCTACTTTATCAATTTTATACTTTGAGAATACCTCACTGATATTGATTGCAGATTCTTGATCAAAAATCATTTCAATAAACTTTAATTCAAAATCAGCCAAGCCTTCATAATGGAGACAAGTCAAGGTTTCCCCGTTATCATCTCTAGTCAACCGAAGATTTCCTCGATCAATAAGATCTAACATGGTTGCCTGAATGAGATGATTAAATTTTAGTTGCCCCTTCTCTCTAGACATCACCATCCGTTCAAAATCAAGTTGATATAGTGCCTTAGCTAGGACAAGAGGAGGTAAATTCTGTGGTGGTTCGTATAATCGTACTCCTTTTGAAATTCGACGAGTTCTGGTACTGATAAAATACCGGATCCATGGAATGAAAGCTAGGATAAATAAAAGAATCGCTACAATTGGAACAACCTTGAGTAGAAGGGTCCGATAAAAGAATGTTTTTTGTTCAATGGATTTTTCTTTTTTGAGAAATTTCTCTTTTCCATTTCCCTTGTTAATCTCATTTGCTTGGTCTCGACGCAGGGCCTCTGTCATTGGCCAATAGCCATGCAGTTCGAGCTTACCATTTTTGGGAAAATCCTTTGTCCAAATATGATAACCAGTTGCAGTTCGTTCAACTTGGGCTGGTGGATTAAAGTAACCCGTATGGGCATACAGTTTTCCCTGCTTGGCATCCAAGCCATCCACATAAAAATCTAATTTCGCGACTTTCTCATCTCCATCTGAAATAGGAAACCAATTCAGTTCTGCAATATCCTTGTAGAAAGTCAAGAGATGATCAATCTTCCATTTTACTTTGATCTTGACCGTCCCTCCGACGATACGGGCATTGTATATTTTTAATTGACGACCATCTTCCAGGTCTGTCTCCTCTACACGAATCTCACGTTTTTCCCCATCCACATAGGCTTCCACCTCAGGATGACGATGAATCTTAAACCCTTTTGGAAGAGGATCTGCGCTTCCTAGAGTCACATATTGACCATGATAGCCTGTCTGAAACTGATAGGTAATCTCTTGTGTGAATGTTGCTTGGCTATCTTCCTGCAATTGGAGGTGTCCTACATAGGATTCAATCGAATAGCGAACTTCATCATCTGCATGTGCGATCGTGATTGTACAAACCAAACTCCAAATGAGGGAAATCATTAGCAAGAAACGCTTCATATATTCTCCTTTAATATAAAACAGGGTTGAGACCGAGATGTCCCAACCTTCCTACTTGTTATTTTCTCACTTTCACCCGCTCACTTCTGCGACTGAAGAACTGATTAAAGAGTAATAAAGCAAGGGCTAAAATACTGGATACAACCAGATAATTGAGCCACACCTTATCCCCTCTCATAATCGGAGGGCGGGCCATCAAGCCATAATTTCCTCCTGTCAATTGATTGACTCCAACCAGGAATAAATCTAAGGCAAAGGTATAGAGAACAATCTGACTATTTTTTAAGAGGTTTCGATCATAGCATCTCAAGAGATAAATCAAGGAATTGATGAGGAGACAGTAATGTCCGAGGAGGAAAGAAAAACTCGTAATATGAGGGAAAGTGTAGGGATCAAAGACTGGATAGCCCAAAGCAAAGATGGCTCCACTCACTCCCATCAAGGCAAAGAACTGTTTGCTTTTCCAGCGGTCTGGTAAAAACAAGACCGCAAACATAGCCAAGCGGCAATGATAAAATGGTAAGCTATTGGACCAAGGAATGTGGTAGGCAAAATACCAAAGATACAAGCAAATTAACTGGAAGCCTTGTAAGTATTGAAAGCATTTGCGAAATTGCTCATTCTGATAATAGCGAAGTGACATCATAATCGCTGTCACAACGAACAAGACCATCACACTATACCAAAGTGCTGAGATTGCTGGTGGTGCTGTTGATTCTGTAGTGAAAAAATGATGCATAAAATCTCCTTATTTAAACAGATTTAGGTATTCTTCTTTTCTTACTGTACTGAACGATCGTATTGATGAGAATCAGTGTCCCCGTCATTAGGACTGTCACGATCAAATAGTTGAGCACAAGGCCATGGTCTCCTAGCACAGGTGGTCGACGCAGAAAGCCATAGTTTCCGCCCGTTACAAGGTTGGCTAGAACAATAATGGCATTGACCCCAAACGTCATCTGACAGATCTTCCAAACAGCCCCTTCTTCCACCTGGTAGGATTGAACCAGATAGATCAAACAGTTGGCCAGGAGAGCCCAGTGACCAAAGACATTGTTGATCGAGGATACGTGAGGAAAAGGGTAGGGATAAAAAACGGGATGAACCAAGGCCATAATGGAGCCAAAGACTCCCACAAGTGCAAAATATTGCTTGAAGCTGCCCTTAGGAGCTAAGAGAATAATCCACATGGCCATCCGGCTATGATAGAAGGGAAGACTCTCTGAAAGAGGCAAGCGAGCAGCTAGATACCAAGCGTTGATAATCAGCAACTGGATCAACTGCCCCCAATACCAAAAGTTTTGGTAGCCTTTAGAGTGAGCAAATCGAATGGACAGAACTCCCACTACCACCAATGAAGTCGGCAATAAGAAATACCAGACCCCCAATTGAGGAGGGGCCGTTGGTTGACTGGTGAAAAATAAGTCCCAAAGTGTCATGATTTCTTTCCCTTATCTGCTCTTTTTATTCTGAACGCGAAACGATATTCTCTTCTACCATCTTGTATTTGTATTTATAGCGTTGATTGACCAAGCAAATACCAGCCACCATCACGATGCTGACCAAGAGGTAGTTCAAAAGAGCACCGTGGTCTCCAATGATTGGTGGACGCTTTAAGAAGCCGTAATCTCCTCTGGTCAAGAGGTTGACCAAAAAGATGACTGCATTCATTCCAAAAGTGATCTTAACAATTCGTAAGCTGTCTTGTTTTTCCGACTGATAAAAATCTTGCAGGTAAATCAAACTATTGGCAAACAAGGCCCAGTGACTAAAAATCAGATTGAGCACGGTAATATGGGGGAATGGGAAGGGGTCAAAGGCTGGATAAACCAAGGCCGCAATGGATCCTAGAACTCCCAACAAGGCAAAATATTGCTTGATATAGGTTCCTCTCGGAGCAAAGAGTATTGCAAGCATGGCCAAGCGACAATGATAAAAAGGCAAATTATCCGTCAAAGGCATGTGGGCGAGAATATACCAAGCATTGATGGTCAAGACTTGAATCAATTGTGCCCAGTACCAAAAGCGTTGGTAGCTTTTTGACTGCGCATATTTGATAGAAAAGTAGCCAACCACCAACAAGGAAGCTGGTAGGAAAAAGTACCAGAGTCCAAACTCAGGCGGGGCTGATTTTTGGTTCGTAAATAATAAATCCCAAAGTGTCATGTTTATATCCCTTTAATTTATAGATCGTTTTTAATCACAATACAAATCTCGTTTCCCATCATAAACCTCCCAAAGGAAGTTCAATTGTTCTTCTGTATTGCGCTTGGTAGAAAGAGCAGGCATTTTCTCTCTCTCAAAAAAGGCAAGATCGGAAATTTCCTGATTCTGTTGAAAACTTCCATCCAGCAATTCACATTCAAATACCAATTTCACATATTGGCGGCTTTGCAATTGGTAGCGATTGGTGTCAAATACTGCCAACAACCGATTGACACGTGCTACATAGCCCGTTTCTTCTTGGATTTCCTTTAAAATATTTTCTTTAGGAGAATAGCCAACCTCACCAAAACCACCTGGCAAAGCCCAGGTCTCTTCTCCCTGACCTTTCACCAGACAAAGTTTTCTATCTTTGACAATCCAAGCCCTAACATCAATTAAGGGGGTGTCATAATAGTTTGTCGGTCGAAACAAATCCGATAATTCTTGTGAATTCAGATTAGTCGTTTCTCTCACAAGATCCTGTAAAATTTCACGAATATCCTGGTAACGCTCTTGATCAAATGGATCTTTTGAGAACGCTAAGCCTGTATTGGTGATTGAAATCAAGCGCTGAATGTCCTTCAGTACATTATTACTTACCATTCTCCAATTCCTCTACCAATTTTGCCAAATTCATGGAATTACTTCCCTTTATAAGGATTTGGTCTTGCTCTTTCAAGCTTTCCTTGACTTGTTTAACCATATCCTCAAACTGATCTTCCTCAGCTGTCTTCTTGAAATAATAGACATGTCCGAGTGGGAACATCTGACTTGCTAACTGAGCCAATCCTGCAATGTCTTGGCCGTAGAAAATAACCGTATCCAAGACATCTGGCGAGAGGCTAAGAATCATTTGGTTGTGCAGATCTACAGATTGCTCCCCTAGTTCTTTCATATCTGCCAGGACGGCTAATTTTCGACCATTTGGATTAGCAGGAATGGTAGAGAAAGTTTCTAAGATTAGGCGCATAGCCGTTGGATTGGCATTGTAGACATCGGATAGGATATCCGCTCCGTTACTGGCCTTCTTCCATTCTGTCCGGTTGCGCGTCAATTGCAAGGTTTCAAAACTATCACGAATTGCAGCTTCACTCACTCCTTCTTTCAAAGCAACATAAGCTGCAATCATGGCATTGGTCGCATTGTATTTTCCTGTTACCGGAAGATCAATCGCTTCTTCTAAGAAATTCGCTCGGAAAGTTAAGCTATCCTTTCGCTCGATTAACTCGGTAATAAAAATCTCCTCGTCTGGACCAAAGCGGACGACTGTTTGCTTTTCAGGAAGGTAGGCATTCACGATCGGATCAGCTGGAACCACCAGAAGGCCACCTTCTGGCATGCCATCCGCAATTTGGAGTTTTCCTTTTGCGATCTCGCTTCGATCTTTGAAGAATTCCAAATGGGCTTCCCCAATTAAGGTGACAATAGCAGCCTTGGGATGCGCCAGTTCTGACAAGAGATGGATATCTCCTAGATGGTCTTGCCCCATTTCAAGGACGAGTTTGTCTGTCCCTTCTGGCATATGGAGAACTGTATAAGGAAGACCAATTTCATTATTATAGTTTCCCTGTGTTTTATAGGTCAGGTAGGTAGTGGACAAAAGCTGTGCCAACATATCTTTTGTGGTTGTTTTACCATTTGACCCTGTCACCGCAAAAACATCCACTTTTGTCTTTTGAAGATAGGCTGCAGCCAATGTTTGAAAAGCACTCAACACATCTTCCACCAAAATATAAGGGTGGCCTTCGATCACTTTCTCTGAAAAAGTGGCTACGGCTCCATTTTCAAAAGCAGTCTCAATAAAGTCATGACCATCACGCGCTCCCTTTAACGGAACAAAAAGGTCT
This sequence comes from Streptococcus parasanguinis, assembly GCA_018377375.1. Taxonomy (GTDB): domain Bacteria; phylum Bacillota; class Bacilli; order Lactobacillales; family Streptococcaceae; genus Streptococcus; species Streptococcus parasanguinis_N. The sequence continues at coordinate 22,142 of JAGZZN010000005.1, read as the reverse complement.
CCAGGCCCAATCAAACGGCTGTCAAATTCAGGCTTGACGAGGGCCACATCATCAAATTGGCTGATATCATTTTTTGCATGCACTAGGTGAGCAACTTCATGTAATGTGAGATTCATATCCGACTCCTCAGTTCTCCGTAGCGTCGTCCCCAAAGGTCTAGACGCTCGTTTCAAATTCTTCTCATTATACCATATTCTAGACCACAAAAAAAGTGGCTGGGACAGAAGTCCTAGCCTCTTGATTGTTTTTGGATTGTCGAGCAAGACGCAGTGGTTGAGTGGGCTCTACTACACTGATTTCATCAGCTTTTACAGCCCTACTCAACTGTGCGGAGGTGGGACAGAAATCGAATTCTAACAAATTACCGATTTCTGTCCCACTCTCTCTTTTCTTACAACAAATGCGCTTCGTGTTTTTGGAAGACTTCTTTTCCAAGCTCTACTAACTTGGTGATCAAATCTGTATAGTTGAGTCCCATATTGTCCCAAAGCAAGGGATACATAGACCATTGGGTAAATCCTGGCATGGTATTGAGTTCGTTTAAGAAGATGTCTCCTTTATCGGTATAGAAGAAATCACAGCGAGCTAAGCCCAAACCACCGATTGCACGAAAAGCTTTTTCTGCGTTGGTCCGCATGATTTTCACAACCTCAGGGTCCAATTGAGCTGGAATAGCCATGGTAATTTTGTTGTCGATGTATTTGGCATCATAATCATAGAAGGCCACATCTTTCACAACTTCACCTGGCAAGGTGCTCTTCACATCATAGTTTCCAAGCAGTCCAACTTCGATCTCACGCGCATTGACCCCTTGTTCTACCAAGACACGGCTATCGTACTTGAAGGCCAATTCAAGAGCAGTCCGAAGTTCAGTTTGGTTTTCAGATTTTGAAATCCCTACGCTAGATCCCATATTGGACGGTTTGGTAAAGACTGGATAAGAGAGAGTAGCTTCAATTGCAGCAATTTTCTCCTCCAAGTCATCGCCTTCCACTACAGCTACATAAGGAACTTGTGGAATCCCTGCAGATTCCAAAACCCGCTTGGTCGTGATCTTGTCCATGGCCACACTGGAAGCCAAGATGCCACAGCCAACATAAGGCATTTTCAAGACTTCTAAGAAGCCTTGGATGGAACCATCTTCACCCATTGGTCCATGAAGAACTGGAAAGACCACTGCTCCTTCCTTGTAAATCGCTGATGGTGCGACTTTTTTAGACCAGTCCACTGTATCGTTGGTCATCAATTTCTCATCATCCGCTGGCTTCTCTTCAAAAGCTTGCGTCTGGATGAAATCTCCTGACTGCGTAATAAAATAGGTTTGAACCGAAAATGCTTGGTAATCAATCGCGCGCATCACGCTTTCTGCTGAAAGAACAGATACTTCACGTTCTGCACTACGTCCACCATACAACAGGATTAAGTCTTGTTTACTCATAGTTTCTCCCTAATTGTTCCCTTGATTTCTTACTTGATAGTATACCATAATGATAGCCCTTTCGAAAGAACTTCTCTTATAATTCTGTCCGATTTTCGATCGCGCGAAGTAAGGTCACTTCGTCCGCATACTCGATATCGGCTCCAACTGCTAGACCCCGTGCCAAACGGGTCACTTTGATCCCAGCTGGTTTGAGCACGCGTGAGATATACATAGATGTCGCTTCCCCGTCTGCCGTCGCATTGGTCGCAACAATGACCTCAGTAACTGTTCCATCCATCAAGCGACTAATCAAGCTCTTGAGATTGATATCATCAGGTCCCACGCCATTCATGGGCGAAATCAAGCCATGCAAGACATGGTAGCGACCGTGGTATTCCTGGATATTTTCCATAGCAGAGACATCCCGGCTATCTTCTACAATAAGAAGAAGGGATGGATCCCGCGTTTCATCTCGACAAATCTCGCAGGTTTCTTCATCAGTCAAATTGCCACAAATACTGCAATACCCTAGCTCACGCTTGGCATTTAGTAAGTTCTTGGCAAATTCATTAACATCATCATCTGACATGCCAATGGTGTAAAAAGCAAGACGGGTCGCTGTTTTGATCCCAATTCCTGGCAACTTGGAATAGCTGTCAATTAATTTTGCAATAGGTGCTGGATAAAGCATAGTTTCCTCTCTAATTCATGGGGTGTTTCTGATTGTATAAGTTAATAATGTCACGCGTAATGGAATGACTAACCGTCGCCTGTAGATTGGTATTATGTGGAAAGACCACCGCTACTGCAATCTTTGGATTGTTTGACGGTGCATACGCCACCACATTGGTATTAATGGCTTGTTTGCCTCCATCGACAGTGGTTTCAGCTGTACCAGTCTTGGCACTAATGGAGACACTAGCACCTTGACCAAGGGTTTTCCCTGTCGTCAACCCACTCGTACCATTGGCAACCTGGTAGAATCCTTGTTTGATCAAGGCCATGTCCTCCGCTGAGATATGGACTTGATTGAGCTCCTTGACTTCGATCGCTTTTTTCAACTGACCAAGACCCCCGTGATCATTATTGTCATAGATGCCTTCGACGACATGAGGACTCACCCGCTTCCCATCATTTGCAACGGTTGCCGCATACTGAGCTAATTGCATAGGGGTGTAGTTGTCAAACTGGCCAAAGGCATTGGTCAAATAATTACCGACTGTATACTCTTTCGGGATAAAACCGGTCGATTCATTGGGAAGGTCAATCCCCGTTGATGTTCCAAGACCGTACTCTGCAAAAGTGGAGCGGAGTTTTTTCATAGCAGGGTCCACTTGATCCACTTGTAAGGTCATATTTGGAGTGTAGGGTTGCCCCATCATCTTAAGGGCAATCTGGACCATGTAGGTATTGGAAGAATATTCCAAAGCTTCTACTGCATTGATGGAACGACTGCCGTATTGGGTAAACCAAGAGTTAATCGGCGTTGATCCTGCAAAAACAATGGGCTGATCGGTCAGTACCTGATTGCCGGAAATGGCACCATTTTCCCATCCTGAAGTCAAGGTTGCTCCTTTAACGACCGATCCTGGGACGAAAACATTGGTGACTGTTCCCAAAGCATCGGTTGATAAATCTTGACTACCAGACTGGTGTTTGATCCCTGCCATGGCAAGGACTTTCCCTGTATCAGGCTCAAGAGCTACAGCATAGACACCTTCGGAGTAGGTCGCATTTCCAGCTTGCAACTCTGCGCTAAAGGCAGAGCGGAGAATATCTTCCACCCCTTTTTGGAAATCCAAGTCAATCGAGAGCTTGAGGTTTTCCCCCTTAGCTCCTTTTGAAACGTCGACCACTTTTTCTATATTGCCATTCTTATCCAGAAGAATTTCTTTTTCACTGCGTTTCCCTTGGAGAACGTTTTCGTATTCCTTTTCGAGATAAGACGTTCCAACCCGGTCATTCAGAGCGTAGCCTTTTTTGACATATTCCTCGACTTCTTCTGCCGGAAGTCCTGCCTGCTCAGTCGAAACCGTTCCGATGATAGAAGCTAAAGGAGTATCCAGAACCTTGCGGTCCCAGCTGGTCGTGATCGCAATTCCTGGAAGATCTTGACTGTCAGCCGCGATGGTCGCAATCTGCTCAGCTCCTAGTGCTTGCGTCGAAATAATCCCCGTCGCAAAATTCTCCACAGCATTCATTTGGCTATAAAGATAGATAATCTTTTTCTCATCATCTGTGTAACCGAGTTTTGAAGGGTCAATGCTGTCCACTGCCGCTTGATAGATTTTAGCTTCTGGTAGACGATTGCCATCGGTATCAAATTTCTTTTTCTCAGGCAGGTGCTCTACGACCTCTTGGTAGACTTTGGTATTGGCTAGATAGTAATCCACTTCTTGCCGTTCGGTCACTTGAGGATTTTCTACATCGACATACTGTAAGAGTTTCCCAGCCGTCTCTCGCATTTCTTGGGCCGTCATTTTACGATCCCGCGTAAAGGTCAAGACTTGCTTTCCCACATTTTCCACCAAGGGCTTGCCAGAAGCATCATAGATTTGCCCTCGCACACTCCCTTGTTTGACCGTCTTTTTGGTAGCTTTTGCCAATTTATCCGTATAGTAGGCCTGATGAGAGATCTGCATATAGCCAAGTCGGGCAATCAGAACCAAAAAAAGAAGGCAAATCAAACTAAACAGCAGGTAGAGTCTGCGTGTTATCGAATGATTCTCAAACTTCCGTATTTTCTTCTTCATGAAATGTTCTATCCTTCTTTTCTAATCAACACTTACCTTCCATTTTACTATTTTTCCAAGAGTATCTCAAGAAAAGGAAGGGACCTTTCCTGGAATTTTATGAAGAAAAAAGATTGGACCTGCTCGCCCAATCTTGAAATTAACACAAACTTTTTTACATGTACAACCTTATGTGAGGTGGTTGAAAAAATATTGATTTTTAATTTTTAAGCTTATTCAAGCATATGTCGAAACTTTCCGCCGTGAGAAAAGTTCCTGAAACACAATTGTTTCAGGAACTCGGGAGTTTTGAAACTTTAGGTTCAAAACTAAGTCATGGAACTTCGTAGAAGTTCGCTGACGTCCGTACTCACCTAAGGAAAGTTTTTAAGACTATTTTGTCTTCAATTTGAGATTGGACATGCTCGCCCAATCTTTTTTTCTAATAAGTCACAACATTGATTTTTCCTTTGTCATACTCAGCAATGAAAATATCCAAAACGTTGTCATAGCCTTCTTTTTCCAATTCAGCTAGCAACCACTCTTCACTTTTCCCAATTGTTTCCAAAATTTCAAGCTGAACCACTCCATCCGTAATGATCGGATATTTAGGATTTTCATCCCCCGCACGGACAATAATCAATTGACCATTTTGTTCAATAACAGCGCGCTTCACATCTTTTAATTGAAAAATCCCTTGTCCACGTAGTTTCAAAGCAACATCTGAAGCAGAAAGTCCTTTGGAACGACACGCTTCCGGATCCAGTTTCCCATTTTTAATGATGACAGTTGGTTTTCCATCAATCAAGTGCTTCATAAAACGAACATTGGTATTGAGCCATTTTAAGAGCAAGATCAAAATAGTCCACATTAAGAGAATCACAATGTACTGAAGAATGGTAATGGAGCTATTGTAGATGACCCCACCAATAATGCCCCCAAGAACAAAGTTCTGTATCTGGTCTACTGCAGAATTTGGTGCTAAGTTTCCTTTCCCGGTCACATTGATGACAAATACCAAGGAAATCAAGCCCAAAGCTAATTTAATCAAGATGTTTAAAAAATTTACTATCATTTGTTCACCTCCACAAGTTCCACGTCTGTTTTATACAGATCCATCTTTTCTAATAGGTAGCTATCTGGGTCAGATCCTGCGATAGCTCGGTAATAAACCTCTCCAACCTTCAGGATCGCCCCATCTGTGGCTGCTGAAGTATTGACATAGACGTCTTCTTTTTTGACATCCAACTCCTTTGAGATGACCTCAATAAAATGCAGAGACCGTTGAAATTGGTCATTATTACTTTGGCTATTTTGGAAACTGCTGATGCCGATCAAGACCACTGCAACCAGAGTCAAAATCGAGATAATGGATAATTCACGGAATTTGCTATCTTGCTTATCCCGATAGGCTTTCACCGCAAAAAAACCAGTCAGTAGAATGAGCAAACCAGAGATCCCAATGGTCACCCAATTTTGCTGACTGATCTGACTCAATACATAATCATAAGAGTAAAATTTCATAATGAACTCCCTTTCTCCAAATGAATTCAAGCTATTATAATGTATTTCAGGAGAGAATTCAAGGCATTCTAATCAGAAAAAAATATATTTTTTGTTATAATAAAGTTATCTATCATGTCAAGAAAAGGAAACACAATGAAACTCATTTCATGGAATATCGACTCGCTTAATGCTGCATTGACCAGCGATTCAGCACGTGCTAAACTCTCTCAAGAAGTCCTTCAAACCTTGGTCGCTGAGGATGCAGATATCATTGCCATTCAAGAAACCAAGTTATCCGCCAAAGGACCTACTAAAAAACACCTCGAAATTCTTGAGGAACTCTTTCCGCAATATGAAAACACCTGGCGTTCTTCTCAAGAGCCGGCTCGTAAAGGCTACGCTGGGACTATGTTCCTCTACAAAAAAGAGCTCTCCCCTATTGTGACTTTCCCAGAGATCGGTGCTCCTTCGACCATGGACTTGGAAGGCCGGATCATTACTCTGGAATTTGATGGCTTCTTTGTAACACAAGTCTATACTCCTAATGCCGGTGATGGCCTCAAACGCCTAGCAGAACGCCAAGTATGGGATGTCAAATATGCTGAATATTTGGCTGACTTAGACAAAGAAAAACCTGTCCTTGCTACTGGAGACTACAACGTGGCCCACAAGGAAATCGACCTTGCCAACCCTGCCAGCAACCGTCGTTCACCAGGTTTCACAGACGAAGAACGTGCAGGCTTTACCAACCTTTTAGCAGCAGGCTTTACAGATACCTTCCGCCATATTCATGGTGACGTCCCAGAACGCTACACTTGGTGGGCACAACGCAGCAAGACTTCAAAAATCAACAACACAGGCTGGAGAATCGATTATTGGTTGACTTCAGACCGTCTTGCAGACAAGGTCATTAAATCAGATATGATCGACTCTGGCCCACGCCAAGACCACACACCGATTGTCATGGAGATTGAGCTCTAAGGAGAAAGCTAATGGACTATCAAGCTGTCATCCCCGAATTTGTGGTATCCAACATCGAAAAGTCGCGCTCCTTCTACTGCGACTTGCTGGGCTTCTCTGTCGAATACGAACGCCCCGAGGAAAAATTTCTCTTCCTCTCCCTTGAAGACTGCCAACTCATGTTAGAAGAAGGCGATGCAGAAGAATTAGCTCAGCTGACTTATCCTTTCGGGCGTGGTATCAATATTTCCTTTGGCATTGAGGATGTTCCTCAGCTCCACCAAAAACTGCTGGAAGCTGACTATCCCATTCATCGTCCTTTGACCAAAAGAGAATTTCGTGTTGGCGACCATTATATCTATCCTCATGAATTTGCAGTTTTAGATCCAGATGGCTATTTTTTAAGATTTAGTGAATAAGAAAAAGGAGGTTGTTGGCCTCTTTTTCAGTAAGTAAATATAAATTGACAGACCTGTAAATCCAGTGACAGAAACCTTTGCTAAAGCCCATGAAATCAGCATGTCAAAGAACTTTGATAGCCATTTTTTGTATAATTAGGTAGAATGAAATCAGAAAGCGAGGAAATCTTATGCAAGTCGGAAAGCAGATCCAGCACTATCGTAAAGAGAAAAATTTATCTCAAGATGATTTGGCTGAAATCATCTTTGTCAGCCGTCAATCCATTTCCAACTGGGAACGCGGAGCAACCTACCCTGATATTCAAAACCTGCTTTTACTGAGCAAGGTCTTTGAAGTGTCATTGGACAAACTAGTCAAAGGAGATTTAGAAACCATGAAACAAATTATTCACGACCAAGAATTTATGAGCTATCAAAAAGATGGAGTGGTTTTTACCATTTTACTAATTGGAAGTCCTATAATAATGATTCCTCTAATACTTTATCTGGAATGGTTCGGTATCGCTATTAGTTGCTTGATTTATGCTATCACAATGTTCTACGCCCTACGCATTGAGAAATTCAAGAAAAAGCATAATCTTCGTACTTATCGCCAGATTGTCGCCTATGAACAAGGACGCAGTCTGAGCGAGATTGAAGAAGCCGAAGAAAGAGGTAAAGCTCCCTACCAAAGAATCATCCTTCCTATTCTATTTAGCCTTGGAATTGGCGCTATTGCTCTGTTGTTTTCTTGGCTCTTACTTACTTTCTTCCCTATCAAATAAAAGCGAAGTCATCAGACCTCGCTTTTCAAATGTCTTTAAAGTTATAGAGTTGCGGATAGTGATCACACTCGGGATTTTTGGGATGTAACTATCTACTCATTCTTTCTTTTATATCCTCACCTGTCTATCTTCAGATCGTTGGCCTGTGACAAACATGGTGAAGGTTGCCTTGCAGACATTTCGGCCATCTTGGTTGGTGATATCTACATCGACGACACAGGTTGTACGACCTTGATGGACACATTCCCCCCTGATGGTTAGGACATCCCCTAGATTTCCAGCTTTCAAATAGTTGATAGAAGACTGGAGCGTCCCACCTCCGCACAGTTGAGTAGGGCTGTAAAAGCTGATGAAATCAGCGTAGTAGAGACCACTCAACCACTGCGTCTTGCTCGACAATCCAGAAACAATTGAGAGGCTAGGACTTTTGTCCCAGCCTCGACTTTTTTTATCCTCATTGATAGACCAATGATTGATTTTTTTATTTTTTCTTCTCAATGTGATCTTTGAGATCTTCTTGAGCTTTTTTATTGGATTCTGCTTTTTTCTTCAACCATTCTTCTTTGGCCTTGTTAAAGTCTTTTGTTGTGACAACATCTTTAGACATTTCAAGGTATTTGTAGAATGTTCCTGTTCCTTTTGTACCAACCCATGAAGCCGCACGGCTGTATGGTACGGTCCGTTGAAGCATTGGAGCACCACCATTAGAAACAGTTGGAAGCGTAATCGAGCTATCTGTCAACCAAGCTTGCGCTGCTGCATATTTTTCGTAGCGTTTTGCTTGATCCAACAATTCAGCATCGGCATCTTTCAACATGTTGGCGTATTGATCCAAACCAACTGCTGCAATGGCTGGGTTGTTTGAACCTGCATCAATACCAAGATAGTAGAAGACAGAACCATTTACTGGGCTGATACTTTCAAGGTAAGTCGATGGGTCTTGGTAGTCAGGGGCCCAACCACCGCCTGAGATATCGTAATCTCTCGCAGCAGCTGTATCACTGAAGTAGGTGATATTTTGGAAATCGTCATCCGATACCTTTTGAAGGTCTACAACGACATTGTCTGCACCAAGCGCTGACTCTACAGATTGTTTGAAGGAGCTAGCTTGTTGGACCATGCTGTTGTCCACTTGGCTGACAATGTAGTCCAAATGAATTGGGAATTGAACGCCTTGTTTTTGCAATTCAGCTTTGGCTTTCGCAAATGAAGCTTTGGCTTTTTCTGGGTTGTAAAGGCTCGTTTGACCATCGGCCAGGCTCACACCCTTCCATTGATCCCCATAGGTAACCAATTGTTTTTCAACGACCTTACCAAAATCTTCTCCATTGACTTGGACATAAGTTGGTGGTACCAAGGTGCTACGAAGGGTATTTTCAGCCGCATCAGATCCAGATACTTGTGCCGCATAAGATTTGCGGTCAAAGGCAAAGTTCACTGCTTGACGGAAGTCCTTGTTCAAGATTGCTTTCTTGGTATAAGCTTTTTGTTCATCCGTTGTTTTGGCTGTATGGTCATACTTTTGACGGTCCAAGTTGAATCCAAGATAGTAGGATGTTCCCAATTGCAAACCGTAGACAATGTTGTCGCCAAAGTTTTTCTTGACACTCTTATAAGTTGAGCTATTTGGCATAACAGATGCAAAGGAGTATTGACCTTTTTCAAAGTTTTTAATGATTGCATCTGGGTTTGATCCATCATTAAAGGTCAATTTGACATTGTCGATATGAACATTTTTCGCATCGTAATAGTCTTTGTTCTTGACTAATTCAATCTCAGATTTTGAAGTCAATGATTTCAAATAATATGGACCATTGTATAAGATGCTGCTAGGTTTCAAAGAACCAAAATCTTTTCCTTGAGATTCTAAGAACTTAGCATTGACTGGGAAAAGAACACCTGAAGTTGTTTTGGAGTTCCAGAAGCTTTCTGGACGGACCAAGGTATATTGGATGGTGTGGTCATCTAAAGCTTTGACTCCAACCGTGTTAAAGTCTTTGGTTTCCCCTTTTACGTAGGCATCCAAACCTTTGATCGAATTTTGAATCAAGAAGAGGCCTTCTGATTTTGACTCAACCGCGTGTTTGATCCCTGTCACAAAGTCTTGAGCCGTTACATCACCATATTCCTCACCCTCACTCGTATACCATTTGGCATCCTTACGAAGTTTGTAAGTATAGGTTAATCCATCTTCAGAGACAGTCCAATCTTCTGCTAGACTTGGCACAAAGTTTCCGTATTGGTCATTTTCAAGAAGACCATCTACAAGGTTACTTGTGACATCTGAAGTTGTTGTACGAGTTGCAGCGATGTAATCCAAGGTATTTGGATCTGCTGAATAGACGAATGAGTAAGTTGCTTGATTGCTACTACCACCGCCACACGCTGCTAAGAAAAAGGCACCTGCAACAGAAACTCCTGCAAGAGCTAACAGTTTTTTTGCTTTCATCACTATCTCCTTATGTTAGATTTTCTACCATTATACACTATTTCTTAAAAAAAACCAAATTTATTTTAAAAAAGTTCGTTTTTTCTGAATGAATATAATAAGATATAAAGAAAAAGCATCTTGAAATCGATCTCAAAGAAGCCTGATAGGGGAATCTAGGCACCTACCACCAGATCCAACAAAGAAATCACCTTTCAATCCTTTTAATAAATATACGTTTCAGCGCAAAAAGGAACCTCTGCACTTTCTAGCAGAGGAACTGATTCCTAATCAAAATGATAGAGTTGTGGGTACTGGTCACATTCAGGATTTTTAGGATGGCAGATGGCCCGTCCAAAATAAATCATGGCTTGATGGGCCGCTAGCCATTCGCTCTTTGGTAGAACATCCATGACCCGCTTTTCAACTTCCAATGGCGTCGCTGATTTCTTGACGATATCATGGTGCTTGCAGATCCGCTCCACATGGGTATCGACAGCAAAGGCTGGAATACCAAATCCTACACTCATAACGACATTTGCTGTCTTGCGGCCTACTCCTGTCAGGCTTTCTAACTCTTCGCGAGTCTGAGGCACTTGACCATCAAAGTTATCTAGCAATTGCTGGGCACATTTTTTGAGAAATTTGGCCTTATTTCGATAGAGGCCTAATTTAGAAATATGCTTGGCGATAGCGGCTTCACTGGCTGCTGCCATAGCTTGTGGGGTTGGAAAAGCCGCAAACAAACCTGGTGTCGCTTTGTTAACAGCCGCGTCTGTCGTCTGAGCTGAGAGCATGACTGCTACTAGTAATTCAAAATGGTTGCGAAAATCCAAACTTGGCTTAGCATCTGGAAAGAGAGCAATAATTTCTTCAATCACATGGCGTGCCCGTTTCTTTGATAAAACCATAATTTCTCCTTTACATTACTAGACTTTATTATAGCATGAAAACACCCTATTTCTAAAAAAATCAGCTTCAAAAAAAGAAGAGGGACTGGAAATGAAATTGAATCGAACTTCATTCTTCGTCCCACTTCTATCATAAGATATTCCTTGGCTCTATTGTTTATTTTACACCAATCTCTTTAAGAAGGTAATCAGGGTTCGAGCAGAGCGTTCGCCAGCCCCTACGATAAATTCATCAAAAGAGATATTGGCTGCGTGATCTGCCGTATCACTCATAGCTCGAATGACCATGAAAGGACGTCCAGCTGCGTGTGCGGCTTGGGCAACGGCTGCCCCTTCCATCTCAACTGCCAAGACTTCTGGGAAATGCTCCCGAATCGCTGCGACTTTTTCTTCACTCGCGATAAAGCTATCTCCTGTTGTAATCAAGCCCACATGTGTGGTCGCAGCCTCTTCTTCCAGAACTTTTTTCATTTCTGATACGAAATAGCGACTGGATTCAAAGTAAAGTGGTTGACCTGCCATTTGACCATACTTATAACCAAAGGCAGTCACATCCACATCATGATAGGCCAATTTGTCCGCAAGGACGATATCCCCAACGGCCATTCCCGGTGCAACGGCACCTGCAGAACCCGTATTGATAATGGCTTCCACTTTGAAATCATTGGACAAGACTGCTACACTCATAGCAGACATGACTTTTCCGATACCACTTTCCACCAAAACGACCTCATGGCGTCCAATTGATCCTGTATAGTAGACTTTTCCAAGACGCAGATGCTTTTCCCCATTTTCAAGGGCTTCAACCAAGATCTTCAACTCCTGGGGCATGGCTGCGATAATTCCAATTTTCATGTCATTTCTCTCCTTGTGACGACCCTATAGACGCCAAATAGCAATGATCAAGGCAATGAGGAGCACAATGATCCAGAACAAAATCTTATTGAGTTTGGATTGGACCACACTTTGTTTGCGTTCTTCAATGCGACGACTCTTGGTCACTGTGGGCTCCACTTGGATCTGCACAGTATCCTGAGAATAGCTCTCCTGTGGACGCTCCATACGACTCTCTCTCATAGGACGTTCGTAGCCAAATCCTCTGTGGTCTGTCCGAATAATCTTCGTTTCTTCAGCATCGACCATATTAGGACCGGTGATGTCCTCACCTCGCCTTGCTCGTTCAATCATTTCATCGGTTAATAAAGGTTTTCCCATCGGATCCTCCTCTATTTATTGATTAAGTCCCAATATTGGATAGCCATGATGGTCTTAGCATCACAGATTTCGCCAGTTTGGATCAAATCTTTCGCTTCCTTCAAGGTCACTTCTAATAACTCTAAGGTCTCATCCGCATCTTGTGGACGTGGATTTTCCACCTTTTTCAAGTTGGTCGCACCATAAAGTTTGATCCGCTCATTACAAAATCCAATGGCTGAATAAAAATCATACAACAACTCTAGATCCGCTGTGTAGCCAATTTCTTCTTCCAATTCTCGCAGAGCAGCTGCTTGAGGCTCCGCATTTTCACCCTTTTCCAACTTCCCTGCTGGGATCTCTACAGAAGTCCTCTCGATCGCCTTGCGGTACTGTTTGACCAAGATCGTCTTCCCATCTTCTGTGATCGGCAAAACCGCTACTGCTCCGTTATGGAAGATTAAATCACGCTGCGCTTGGCCTTTTCCAGCGGGGAGTTCTACTTGATCAGTGACCACTTGGAAAATTGGTCCCTGATAAATCTCCTTGCGCTCAATGGTTTTTTCTTCAAATTGCATGAGAATCTCCTATTTATTTTTAGGATGGTGTGGCAAGCGAAGGGCATACTCTTCTTTATTCACTTGACGGCCACGACCAATCGCAATCGCATCAGCTGGTACATCCTTGGTAATGGTTGATCCAGCACCGACTAAGGAATTGTCGCCTAATTCAACTGGCGCAATAATCGTCGAATTGGAGCCGACAAAGACATTGTTTCCAATCGTTGTTTTAAACTTATGTTGGCCATCATAATTCACTGTGATGGTTCCTGCACCAAAGTTAACGTTGCTGCCGACTTCACAGTTGCCGATGTAGGTCAAATGACCAGCTTTGGTATTTTCGCCAATAGACGAACCTTTGACTTCGACAAAGTTTCCAATATGGACATCTTTGGCAAGGCTAGAAGCTGGGCGAATATGAGCATATGGTCCTACCGTTACGCCATCGGCTACCGTGCTCTCTTCAATCATGGAGTTGGTAATAACGGCACCTGCCCCAATTTCACTATCCACAATATAGGTTCCATTGGTTAAGACTGTTTCAGCCCCAACTTTTGTGTGCCCTTTTAGGGTAACATTGGCTTCGATTTGCACTTCTGATGCGATCTCAACATCGACATCGATATAGGCCGCATCTGGATTGACAAAGCTCACCCCATTAACCATGTGGGCTTGGTTAATGCGACGACGCATGATGCCTTCTGCTGTTGCAAGGGCCACGCGGTCATTGACCCCGAGACTTTCATCAAAATCTTTGAGCGTATAGGCCCCGACTTTTTCACCAGCCTCACGGAAAATGCCGATGACATCTGTGATATAGTATTCACCTTGGGCATTGTTGGTATTGATATTTTTCAAAGCTTCAAAGAGGCGCGCATTGTCAAAGACATAAGTTCCTGTATTGATTTCTTTGATTTGTTTTTCAAAATCTGTCGCATCCTTTTGCTCGACGATTCGAAGCACTTCCGCATTATCATTGCGGACAATCCGACCATAGCCAAATGGATTGGCTGCTTCGGCTGTCAAAATGGTTGCCACATTTTTGTGGTTGATATGAAAGTCGATCAAGTGTTTGAGGCTTTCACCCGTAATCAAGGGAGTATCTCCTGCGATGACAAGAGTATGCCCTTCAAGGCCTTCCAAGACTGGCTCCGCCATCATAACCGCATGACCAGTTCCTAATTGCTCTGTTTGCTTAACAAACTCTGTTTGTCCCGCTAAGACTTGCTCCACCAATTCCGCCTTGTGGCCCACAATCGTTACCGTCTTCTCAGGTGAGATAGCTCCAACACTACGGAAGACATGCTCCAACATAGAGATCCCTGCAACCTTGTGAAGAACCTTAGGCAGATCAGATTTCATACGGGTACCTTTCCCCGCTGCTAAAATAATGGCATAATTTGGCATAACATTTCTCTTTTCTGTACAATATCGCTTACATTATACCATTTTTTAGCTGATTTGAAAAATTGACGTAGATCAAAAAAACTCTCCTATAAGGAGAGTCAGATTATGATCATATCTTCGTTGAGACTTTCCTTAGGTGAGTACGGACATCAGCGAACTTCTACGAAGTTCCATGATTTAGTTTTGAACCTAAAGTTTCAAAACTCCCGAGCGCTTGAAACTTTAGGTTTCAAGCGCTTTTCTCACAGCGAAAAGTCTCAAAAAATATTTTAATAGTTCTAAGAGCTGGGCAGTATTTTTAACTTGTCACAATCACTAGGCCCATTTTGTATAAAAACAGTTATTCTCTTTTCTGATTTTCTAAAAGAAAAAAGTGTTCTATAATGGATAAACCTTGCGAAATTCTTCTAAAACAACCTTGCTATCAGGTGTAAAAGTTAGTCCCGCTTCTCCTAAGCAGTCTTTGAAAAAGTCTTCATGAACCTGACGCCAATAAGCTAGAGATTTGTCTCCCTCACCTTCCTTGTAGGCATGGTCAGCTGACACTTGATGAAAAGGCTGAACGGAAACCTTTGTGACTTCGACAATGCAGACAGCTTGATCCTTACTGTCTAAAACAACATCAAAGGTTCCTTCTTGGGGAAGGGGTTCGTCCTCTACTGCGTAAAGATCGTAAGCTGAGGCAGTTGCTGTTTTTTCGCCTTTAAAGACCAGTTCCGCTAAAAGGTCTGGGTCCACTCCAAAAGCCCAGGCATCTATCTCATCTCCGATAGAGGGGTTGATTTGCTTGTAGGCATTCCACATTTCTTGAGGTGTCATTTGTTGCTCCTTTGTAATTTTTTACTTTCTTCTTTTATGCGTTTGAGATGGTCTCGATGGTCAATCTCTAAATTAAACATCTCTGGAATAGAACTATAATGGATAATGCACTTGATATCCATTTGATTCATTTTTTGTATGAAAAAAGCATTCAGATATCCTGCTACGGCGAAATCTATCTTTTTCGTCCTTGCTTTATCCTGCATCTGTCTCAGCATTTCTAACATAATGGGACTTTCCATATCATGCCATTGACTGTTCCTCACAGTCGCAAAAACAAAAGAAGTCAAATCATTCATTCCCACTACAATCTTTGAAATACCAGCTTCCAGTATCCTGTCCAAGTCAAAATAAGCTGACGGTAATTCAATCATTGTTCCAACTTTTCCAGTAAAACCATGCTGGCGCAACACTCTAATAGCTTGTCTTAATTGGTCGGCATCATTGACAAAAGGAAAAATAACAGACAAATTGGGATTGATTTGATAAACTTCTGTAACAACATTTGCTTCAGCATGAAATTCATCCAAACACGCCAGTAAACGCCTAGTCCCTCTATATCCAAACAATGGGTGGCGTTCATCGAAATACACTTTTGTCCCATCTAGACTATTTGCTTCTGCATTTGTTAACTCTGAAAAGCGATACCAGACTTCTTCATCTGGGTACAAATGGCAAATAGTGTCTAGATAATCTTTTACAAATTGCTGACAACTTTTTAGCAGTATATTTTGACTGATCTCCCTCACCAAATATTCGCCACGAATCATACCAACATGATGAAATAGTTGTGGGTAAATTTTTTCAACAATTCTTTCGCCACTAAGAGCCAGTTGATTTTGCATAGCGATTCCCCTCGTCTTAAAAGATACAATATTAGATATCATTATACGACACTTTCCTCTAGTTCAAAAGCTTCATAAGGTTCAACTAATTCGTATCCTAAAAATTCTGCTACTTTTTTAGAAGCCTCGTTATGAGCATCCCAAAGTGGGAACATTTCTCTATTTAAAGCCTCTAGAATCATTGCAGCACCAAGTTTTTTAGCAAATCCCTTTCCTTGTTTGTCTGGTCTAGTTGCAACTTCCACTTCAACTGCTCCGTGGTAAACTAACCCTGAGGAAATCCCAGCAATCAGTTCATTATTTTTAAGAATAACAAAGCCAAATCCACCTTTTAAAGCAAAATCCTGGTAGGACTCAAAATCCCCCTGTAAATCTTGTGACCATTCTTCCTCAGAAAGATAGTTATAAATACGATTGTCAATAGGTACAATATTGTAACCTTCCTCTAAATGAGTAACTAGATCATTTAGAAATTCAACTTGAAAATTTGCCTTATCCTTAAAAGAATAGCGAGTAAAAGAAATTAACCCCACTTGCCGATGCAGAAAATCTTGCCACTTAGTGTCTTCTGAAATAATAATCTTATAATCTAAACCATATTGCCTAACAAAGTCTTCCCAAAATCTGGGATCCAACTCCCCTGCTAGGTATAGAAAATTCCCAATATCATAAAAGCTCGTTGTCCTATCACTGTTTCGATAAACAGTTCCAATTTGAGATTTAAGACCATAGAGAACCATATATTTCTTCCATGTTTTAAATAGTTCCATTCTCCCTCTATTTTACCTTCCAATTTCTATAGCTTATCAGTTCTAATTCTGGAAATCCTTCTAACTCTGCCTTTACCTTCAATACTAAGGGAGAAGCATTGTCTGCAGTAATTTCTTCCACATTCAACCAAATGGCATTGGCTGAATCATTGCTTCCATCAAGAACCTCCTGAGGAAGGGATTGTTGAGAGCTCTCGAAATCGAGTACGATATCATAAAAGGCCATGATATGATGCACTGCGAAGTCTTTCCCTTCTTCTTGAACCATCACGTCATACATCCTAGGATTAGCGTATCTGCTAATCGTATAGCCCGTCTCTTCCAGAACTTCTCGCTTGAGTGTTTCGGTCAGTCCCTCCCCTAGTTCCTGGCTACCACCCGGTAGATCAAAACGATGCTGATAAGGGCCTCTTGTTTTTTCAATGCAGAGTAGTTTCCCCTCTTGAAGACAGACTCCGTAGACACCAAAGTGATTTTTGATTTCCATCAAATCCTCCTACTTTCATTCAAAGCTCAGTCGATAGTGAAACCAGTATAGCTATTCTTTTTGCAACACCATCTCTTATTGACCCTAATCATTTCTTCTCTATTGATTTAATACTTTTTCAATATCAATTTTAGTAATTTTTCTAGATACCAATAATCCTGCAAAAACTGAAGTAAGTATCCCTATTAATACCGGGAACAACAATCTGCTAAGTTCAATATCTAGTGGCAATCCACTCAAAAAGATGATCAAATAAGAAATAGCAATTCCTATCACCAATCCCGCGCTTGTAC
Source organism: Streptococcus parasanguinis (assembly GCA_018377375.1). Lineage (GTDB taxonomy): Bacteria > Bacillota > Bacilli > Lactobacillales > Streptococcaceae > Streptococcus > Streptococcus parasanguinis_N. The sequence continues at coordinate 4,627 of JAGZZN010000005.1, read as the reverse complement.
CTCGTACTCCCATCATGAAGCTTTCAAATAAATATATTCTTTTTATCTGTCGATCAGATGCACCGATGATTTTAAAAGTTGCGATCTGTTTATGATTCTCCTGAATGGTAATGGCAAGAATATTGATGATATTAATAATCGCTACAATAGAGATAAGAACTATGATTAAGAGGATAAAAAGGTCGATGTAGGAAAACCATCTGGATAGCATATTGATAACATCCTGTTGTGTTGCTACAACAACATCTAATCCTGTTCCTGATAAAGATTGTTTTAAATTTTCATTTTTTAAAACATTCTTTTCTATCTTATTTGCTACTTCATTTAAATCGGTTCCATTTTTTACAGTAGCATTCAGATAGTAATACTTATTTGATGAAACGCTACTACTTTTTACATTGATTGCCATCATTTGATTTATTTCTGTTGGCAAGGTAGAAAATAACTGCGCTTCTTGCTTGTCTATAATGCCAGAAATTACAAACTTTTCATAATGATTATCAATCTTAATAGTCACCGTATCTCCGACATTCATTGATGTAGCCTTGTGTACGGAATCTCCGATTAATATTTCATTGTCCTTCTCTGGAAATTTCCCTTCAGCAATTCTAATATTCAGGTTTTTTAAATACTTTTCTTCTAGACAATGGATAGTATTGGAAACCGATGTCTTACCATTTTGGAATTTGATATCATCCGTAAATAATAGTTTTACACCAGTAATATTTTTTACTTCATCTATTTTTTTTACTCGATCAATATCTTCATTAGAAAATAAAGGCAAAGCTTTATAATTCAGAGAATTTTCTTTATTACCAAAGGCAACAGTAACAACATTTTTATTTGCTACAGTCATTTCATTAATCATTTTATTATAGAAAGAATTAGAAATGAGCATCACTAAAACAATTAGCAAAACAGAGATCGCTATTGACAGTCGAACTAATCTATATCTTCGTTTGTTAACTTCTAAATCTCTTTTAGCAATGAATAATATGGAATGATTCATTTTATCATCTCCTTACGTACTCAATTTTGCCATCAACAACTGTGCAAATAGACTGCATACTATTGGCCACCTTATCACTATGAGTTACTGTTATAATCGTGATACCTAACTCCTCATTGATCCGCTTCAACAATTCTATTATATTTTGTTCGTTAGCAGCGTCTAAATTACCAGTAGGTTCATCTGCTATCAATATTTCTGGATTATTAATAAGAGCTCTTGCCAAGGCAACTCTTTGTTTTTCACCTCCACTAATCTTATCAATACTCTTGCTTAACATTTCCTTTGAAAGACCTAGAGTGTTACAAATTTCGTTAATGTTATTCTCTCCATTTTCAAAAAAATATCTTGGAAGTAGAATATTCTCTTTCACCGTGAAACCTGAAATCAAATTAAAGTTTTGGAAGACACAGCCAATATTCCTACGCCTTACCTTACTCAAATTTTTCATATCTAAAATGGAACTACCACAGACTAAGATATCCCCCTCATTTAAACTGGTAATCCCTAATATTAATTTAACAAGAGTAGTTTTTCCTAATCCAGAACGGCCAACTATTGCAGTCGTGCTACCTTTTTTAAATTCAAAATTACAATTTTTGAAAATATATCTGACATTCGATCCATCACTAAAACATTTAGTAACATTCACTAATTTAATCATGACTTCACCTTCATTCCACAATAACTTAGCAAATCAGTTATACTATTCGTTTCTTCTAAAACAATCTCTTAAGGTTTCAGGTAGAGCCCATTCAAAAAGTTCTTCTGAACTTACCCTCAGTTATCTTCATAATTGTTATTATCCCTGTCTTTTTTTGGTGAAAAAGGCTAGATCTCCATCGTGACCAATCATAAAGAAATCTGATTCATCCTGATCACTCTGGTAGGTTTAATTTCGTTCAGTAAGATCTTCTTTAGCATAGAGGTAAATACCTGTCTCACCACTGTCCTAACTTAATTGTTCACCTAGGTTTGATCCTCTTTCAGTAAGGAAAAAACAATTACATTTCTTAGCAAGATTTCAACTCCTGCTTTTTCATTTCCCTACTTCAAACTCCACCCGCCATCAATCGTCAGGATTTGCCCTTGCATAGCAGATGCCTTCCCGCTTGCCAAAAAGAGGCTGACTTCGGCCACTTCCTCTGGCTCAATCCAGCGCTTGATGGGTGTCTCACTGGCTACCCAGTCAGCCAAGCCACCTGGTTCAAAGTCCGCTGCGGTCATGCCTGTTTTGACGGCTCCTGGCGCGATGCCAAAGACCTGAATGCCAGCTTCTGCATAATCCAGGGCCAACTGCTTGGTAAAGCCCGCTAGAGCATGCTTGGAGGAAGTATAAGCGTGACCGCCTCCACCAGCTAGACTAGATGCAACGGAGCACATATTGATGATGATACCTTTTTTATTCTCCAACATTTGAGTCAGATAATACCGCGTCAGCTCCACCGGAGTCACATAGTTGATCTCAAAGATCTCCTGAATCTCCTGAGCGCTTTGCTCAAGAAGCGGCTTGTAATCATCCAAAACTCCAGCTGTATTGCACAAGACATCTACCTCGGGACACCAGTCAAAAATCGGCGTCAAATCAAGAGTTAAGTCCCGCTGCATGAAGTGAAAATCACCAGCCAATTGGGGATCAGCTCCCTGATCCACGCCATAAACCTGGTAGCCTTTTTCTAGAAAGAGTCGAGCTTGAGCTAGGCCAATCCCTGAGCTAACACCTGTAATCAAGACCCCTTTAGTCATGGACTTCCACCCAATCTGTCGCTAAGACATCACAAGGGGTTGGACTCCACATAGAGAAGCCTTCCCCCTCACCAGAGACGTTGATGAGGAAATAAGGCGTCACTTCTAGAGCCACCCCATTTTGCTCAATGGTATCAAAAAGTTGGACATAGTTTTCTGCTCCACCCCAACCCGTTCGTACATATTTTTTCTTAGCCTTTAAGCCTGGTAAAATCTCTTCAAATGTCATGTTTTTCTCCTTTGTTATCTATTTAACTTTCTCCCTTCATTATACCAAAAAAAGAGCTTTCTCTATGTAAAAAGCCAGAGTTCTACTACTCTAGCTTTCATCTTTTATTGATTTTCTTCTGAATGGCGATACCCATAACCGAAATAAATTCCAACACCGATCAAGAGAGCAACTCCGAAGGCCAGCCAGGTCGATAGGGAATACTGGGTCATAAAGGACAGACAGACCACAATCGATAGGATTGGCAAGACTGGAACCAAGGGTGTTTTAAATTCCCCAGGTCCAGGAGCCCCGTGTTCCTTGCGCAATTTCAAGAGGGCAAAGGCCAACATAACCAGGTAAGCCAAGGTACAGATATTTAAGAAGGAAGCGATACTTGCGAGTGGAAATATTCCACCAGCAATGGCAGCCATTGATCCAGCTGCTAGTGTTGCATTTTTGGGAATTCTAGTTTTGGAATCGAGCTGTTTCATAGCTTTTGGCAAAAGGCCATCGCGCGCCAAACTGTAAATCATCCGTGAGAGGGCAAAAGTCATTGAAATGCAGACGGTAATCAGGGTCAAAATAGCGACCAGCGATACATAATTTCCTGCCCAGCCGGCTCCGACCTGACGGAGGGCAAAGGCAACCGCATCATCTACATTTAAGTTCTTAAAAGGCACCATGCCGGTCAAAACCAGGGTAACCAAGATATAAAGAACCGTTGTGATCAAAAGACTAAGGACAATGCCACGAGGAACGTTCTTTTGTGGTTCCTTGATTTCATCGACCGCCATTGAAATGGACTCAAAACCAAGAAAGGCAAAGAACATGAGCGAAGCGCCAGCCATAATCCCTGTTTGACCACCATAAATTTCGCCAAAGCCATAAGGGGCAAAGTTTCCCCAGTTGCCAGGGTTTAGGTGAAAAATCCCGACAAGAATAAACAAGGTAAGAGCTGAGAACTTGAGTAAGACCAGCAAGGAATTGAAGCGTAAGACAGCTTTTGCATTCATAAGGACCAAGGCTGTGACTAGTACCATGACCAAAATAGGTAAGAGATCCACATAAGTTCCCGCAGCTGGATCAAAAGTCCCATTTAAAGCCGTCGGCAGACGCCAGCCAAGATTGGCCAACAACCCCTTGAAATAAGCAGCCCAACCTGAGGCTACCCCTGATACGGCGGTCATGAATTCCATCACAGTCAACCAACCTGCAATCCAGGCTGGAAACTCTCCAAAGATGGTATAGAGGTAACTATAGGCTCCACCAGTTGAAGGGATGCGAGATGCAAATTCTGCAAAGAAGAGGGCAGATAAGCCAACGCAAAAAGCCGCAATCACAATCGAAAGGATGAGGGCTGGACCAGCTAAATTCGCTGCTGCAGTTCCCGTAATCGTGAAGATTCCTGTCCCCACCATGGCACCGATTCCTAAAATAATCAAATCCCACAGCCGTAAATGGCGGTTTAACCCTGGGTGAACCTGTCCCAAAGCCTTTTTTCGAAATAGATTCATGTATATTCTCCCATCTATTGAGTTTATTCTATCATACTTGGATAAGAAAGAAATCGGTCATTCGTTAGAATTCGATTTCGTCGTCCCACCTCCGCACAGTTGAGTAGGGCTGTAAAAGCTGATGAAATCAGCGTAGTAGAGCCCACT
>JAGZZN010000072.1 GCA_018377375.1 Streptococcus parasanguinis | reverse complement strand
GCTGATTTCATCAGCTTTTACAGCCCTACTCAACTGTGCGGAGGTGGGACGACGAAATCGAATTCTAACGAATTACCGATTTCTGTCCCACTCTCTCTTGTTTCGTCCCTTATTGCTTGGTTAAAACGATAATCCCTTGATCATCCTCTGCTTGCTCCAGATCTTCTAGAGATAACTGATCTCCTTCGATCCGATAGCGATAAGGCTCATCCCCGATACGCATGGATTGATTGACCGAATCAATACTGACCTCTTTGGTTTCTTCTTCGCCATCAGCATCTTGCACCGTAAACGTGCCTTTTTGCCCCGTCACAACTAAGAGGATCGTATTTCCCTCGTCCTGTCCTCGATAACTGCCATCTATGGACACTCCTTCTTTCTGTTCTTCACTCGCCGAAGTCATAGTCTGTGATGAAGTTGACGTCTGTTTGCTCGAAGTCTGTGTTGCTTTTTCTTGCTGGCTACAAGCAGTCAGGAAAAGAGCTACCGCCAAGGTCAGTATAGACATGATTTTTTTCATTAAGATCGACTCCTTTCGCCATAACCGTATACTATCTACCACCAGTATACGCCAAGAAAGTCTTTAGGTCAATTGTTTACCCCCTCTAATAAAAATGCCCTTACTTCTGCAATAAAATACAAGGATCCTGTGACAAATAAGACTTCATCTGGGGAACTCTGATCCATAAATTCTTTGATATAGGCCTTGTAGTCCGCTACATAGGGCAGGTCTTGTCGGTCGCCTTGTGCCACCACTTCACCGTAATGGAAGGTCGTCAAAATCAATTCAGCTTCCGGCAATCCCGCTTGAAGCGTTTGGAGCATCCCGCTATAATCTTTTCGCTTGAGGGCCCCAAATAAAATCTTCACGCGCTTTCCTGCTAAGCTATTGGCAAACTCGATCAAGCGCAACATAGCATGAGGATTATGGGCGCCATCCAGATGCACCTGGTCGCCAAACAACTCTAGACGGCCCGGCCACCGCGTCTCTTGCAAAGCAAGCTTGACCTGATCCATATCCACTTCTTGATCTAGGCCCTCCATATAGAGAATAAAGGCCTCCAGAGCTACTGCAGCATTTTCCCGTTGGTAATCACCCTTCAAGCCCAGAGACGGCAAGACAAGATCCACGTTTTCATTCCAAAAACGGTCCTGCTCTAAGCCAAAATCTTTCTGGAAGGCATGGAGATCCACAGCCAATTGCTTCGCTTTTTCTTGACAAACAGCTATAGCATCATCCGACAAGGGACCCACCACAGCTTTCTTGCCCTTCTTAAAGATTCCTGCCTTTTGCTGGGCGATTTCCGCAATCGTCCCTCCCAGTGTTTCCTGGTGATCCAGGCCAACCGAAGTGATCACTGCGATCTCTCCCGTCACTACGTTGGTCGTATCCAGAAGCCCACCGATGCCAACTTCCAGCAAGACCACATCCACAGCTTGTTCCTTAAAATACAAGAGAGCCATGAGGCAGATAATCTCAAAATAAGAGAGTTGGTCCTGGGTTTGAAGCAAGGTCTGCTCCATTTGTTGGACTTCTTGGCCAATCCGAGTAAAATCTTCATCTGAAATTGGCTGATCCCCAATACAAATCCGATCATGGATACTGATCATATGAGGAGAAGTAAAGGTCCCAACCTTCTTCCCATGAGCCATCAATAATTGACGCAGAAAGGCGATTGTGGATCCCTTCCCATTTGTTCCTGTCACATGAAGAATCGGATAAGCCTTATCCGGCCTCCCTAAAAGGCTCACTGCCTGCTCCATACGATCCAGGCCCGATCGAAAATTCAGACCGATCCGACTATTCATCCATTGCTCAATCTTATTCACATCTTCCTCCTAAAAGAAAAAAGCGACAAAACCTCTTCTGACGTTTGCGCTCCTTTCTTTTGTCGTTATTTCTTTCGCATTTTTACAGCAAGTCCATCGGACTTCCTGCTTTTTCTTACTTCTTAAAGCAGGGCTAAAAACATCCCCCGGACTTACTTGCGGTCTTTGTTTCTAGCGCAAGGGTAAAAATGTTCACTGAACATTTTTACTCCTCCATAAAGCTGTTGAAGACTTCTTCAATCATATCCCATTCTGCATCTAAGTCTTCTGGGATTGGTTGAAGGTCGCCTTCTGTTCCGTCTTCGTTTTCTGTAAATGAATAAGCTTGAATTTCAACTTCGCCATTTTCATCTTCTTCTGCATTTGCAGGGATCAAAAGGACATAGTTCTTTCCAAACTCTTCTTTGCCATCAATGGTCAAAAGAATTTCAAACAAGGTTTCATTTCCTTGTTCATCCACCAATGTGATTAATTCACGTTCTTCATGGTCGTGGTTATGATCATGTGCCATACTATTCTTCCTCGTTTTCTTTCTAAAAATTGCGATCTAAATAATTTTGTAAAATAAGCTGCGCTGCTAACTTATCAATAACTTTTTTGCGTTTGCTACGGCTAATATCTGCTTGCTCAATCAACATCCGCTCTGCAGCAACTGTCGTCAACCGTTCGTCTTGGTAGTCGACTGGCAACCCAAACTTTTCAGCAATCATTGCGCCATAAGCCTGACTGGCTTCCACACGCGGTCCGCTGGTGTTGTTCATGTTTTTTGGCAAGCCTACAACAAAACGGTCTACCTTGTATTGAGCTACTAATTCGGCTAAGCGCTCCAAACCGAATTCTTTTTTGTCTTCATCGATTTGGATGATTTCAAGACCCTGAGCTGTAAAACCGAGAGGATCACTCACAGCAACCCCGACGGTCTTTGAGCCAACATCCAATCCCATAATTCTCATTAGAGGTCTATTCCTTGCCCTTTCAAATAATAACGTACCAATTCTTCCACGATCTCATCTCGTTCATATTTACGAATTTGGTTCCGTGCATTATTATAACGAGGTACATAGGCAGGATCACCACTGAGTACGTATCCTACGATTTGATTAATTGGATTGTAGCCTTTTTCATCCAGTGACAAGTAAACATCTTTCAAGGTCTCGCTAATTTCCTTACGATTTGAATCATCAAGATTAAAACGTACTGTTTCATCTGTAAATCCCACAAGAACACCCTCTTTCCTTAGAATATTACTATTATACCATAATCAAGAGTTTTCCACAACGGTCAAGCCCTTGATTTTACAGCTTTTTCAAGCATTTTTAAGCTATTTCAGTTAAACTGTTTTTTTATTTTTGCTCACTTGCTCCAGCATTGATAAGATTGTCCGCAAATTGACTCGGTGTCAACTTCAACAACTCTGGTAAGTGATTGTTTTTGAAGTAAGTCATGCCTTCTGCCTTCTTCACATCCATCGCTTCAAAGTCATAGGTGATCGTCACCTTGTATTCATTCTCATTTTCCAAGGTCAAATCAGCTGTGAAACCTGGCACTGTCAAAGCTTCCTTAAAGGCATCGTCCTTGTTAAAGGATTCTCTCAACTGCTTTTGCGCTTCCTCGACTCCAACCTGTTGGATCCCTTTTTTCATCTCCTCATCGGTTGCCGTCACATTGATGGTCTCCAATTTTTTAAAGGTATTCCCCACATAGGTGACGATTTGCGTCTGTTGTGTCCCCTTGTCATCTTTTGGAAAGACAAAGGTTCTAGTGATGACTTTATTTTCTTCAGCTTTTTGCAGGATACTCTTATTATCCTTTTGCAGTTGCTCTGCTTTTGCTTGGATTGCCTTTTGTTCACTTGAATTTGGCGTTTTCGCTTGTTTTTTTTGACCGCATCCAGTCAAACACAAGGCAAGTGCACCCAATAAGAAGATTTTCCTTTTCATTTTCCATTCCTTACTAGTTATTGTTTTCTAAAATATTGTATCATAGATTTGGTAAAATGGCGCAGTAAACTGCTTTCCATTTCGATTTTTAAAAAGAAAAAATCAGAAACAAATTGTTTCTGATTTTCAATCGCTTTAAAGAGCTGCACGCATCCGCGCTTCTGCATTTTCTACATTTCGAACTGATCGTGGCAAGAAGGCACGAATATCGTCTTCTTTGTAGCCCACTTGGAGACGTTTGTCATCTACCAAGATCGGACTTTTAAGAATACGAGGTGTTTCCATGATGATGTCAATGACTTCATTGACACTCAAGTCTTCGATGTCCACTCCTAGATTTTTAGCGTATCGATTTTTTGAAGAGACAATACTTGCCACTCCATTTTCAGTCTTTGTAAGGATATCCAATAATTCTTCTTTGGTGATCCCTTCCTTACCGAGGTTTTGTTCTTTATAGGTTAGCTGATGAGCGTTGAGCCAAGTCTTTGCTTTTTTACAGCTGGTGCAACTTGACACTGTATAAATTTTAATCATGCATGCACTCCTTTCGCTACACGATAATACTATCGTATTAAATTATAACACAAAAACCATCAGTCTAGCGACCTATTTTGAAAAAAATTAATCTTCAATTTCAATCGCATCATCTAAATCTAGAGTTACTTCTTCTACGACAGGAGCTACTTCTTCAGTTTTATCAAGGGTTTTCACTGCTTCGTCTTCTTCGATCAAACCAAAATGAACCCGAACCTTGTGGTCGATTTCGTCAAAAATTTCTGGGTGGTCAGCCAAGAATTTCTTAGCATTTTCAGATCCTTGACCAATTTTTTCGCCATTGTATGAGTACCACGCACCCGCTTTTTGGATGATATCCAAATCTGTTGCAATCTTCACCAATTCACCTGTACGTGAAATTCCTTCTCCGTACATGATTTCCACCATGGCTTCTTTGAACGGTGGAGCTACCTTGTTCTTCACAACCTTGATCTTGGTTTCCTTACCAACGTTGGTATCTTTTTGGTCCCCAGTCCCCTTGATTTGAGTGTTTCCACGGACATCTAAACGAACCGAAGCGTAGAATTTCAGGGCACGACCACCAGGTGTGGTTTCAGGGTTCCCAAACATGACCCCAACTTTTTCACGCAATTGGTTGATAAAGATAGCAATGGTCTTGGTCTTGTTAATAGAAGCTCCAAGCTTACGCATCGCTTGGCTCATCATCCGAGCTTGCAAACCAACGTGGCTATCTCCGATATCTCCATCGATTTCCGCACGTGGTACCAAGGCCGCAACAGAGTCAACAACCACCAAATCAACCGCACCAGAGTCGATCAATTTACCAGCAATTTCAAGCCCTTGTTCCCCTGAGTCTGGTTGAGACAAGAGAAGTTCGTCGATATTGACCCCAAGAGCTGCTGCATAAGATGGATCCAAGGCATGCTCGGCATCGATAAAGGCAGCAATGCCTCCTTCTTTCTGTGCTTGCGCTACTGCATGGAGGGCAACGGTTGTTTTACCAGACGATTCTGGACCATAGATTTCGATGATCCGACCTTTTGGATAACCACCAGCACCCAAGGCAATATCAAGCGCCAAGGAACCAGAGCTCATGACTTGTACTTTTTGCTCTGCACGTTCGCCGAGTCGCATGATCGATCCCTTACCAAAATCCTTTTCGATCAACTTCAGGGCATCATTGAGCGCTTTTTCACGCTCATCTCCAAATTTCTTAGAGATATCATCTAATTTTTTCTGTTTTTTCGCCATTCTTTTCTCCTATTTTTTGCTATACAGGAAATGCATGCAACTCACTGACGTTTTCCGTCCTTTGAAAGGCACATTTCCTATCCATTTTTAGAATTATTCTTCATTTGGCACAAGCTTCATTATACCAAATTTTCACCATTTAATACAGCCAAGCGTACCAAATTAAAGGCATGAAGGACTGCAATTTCGCGGACATCCGCCCGGCTACGTCCAGCGATATTAACTTGGACACTATCCACTCCATTTGGAGTCGCAAGTCCGATAAAGACAGTCCCTGCTGGGTGCCCTTCTAGACTATCTGGCCCCGCAACTCCGGTTAGGCTAACACCATAATCGGATCCTGTTAACTTACGGGCCTGTGAAGCCATGGCTTGAGCTGTAAAATGAGACACTACTCCATGTTGCTCCAACTCTTGAGCTGGAATGGACAACATCTTGCTTTTTTCTTCCAGACTATAGGTGACAAAACCACCTGCAAAGATGCTAGACGCCCCTGAAAAATCTGCCAAAGTCGCTTGGAAGAGGCCAGCCGTCAGGCTTTCTGCAGCTGTAATGGTCTTACCAGTCCGTTTCAAGAGATCAAAGGCCACCTTGGCCATCGAATTGTCATCCCCATAACCGTAAAACAACTCTTGCAAAGGTTGATGATCCAGGGTGTGGCGTGATAAGATTTCCTTTTCTAAGACATCGAGCTTAGCATCCGCTGAAGTTTGATCCTTCGCCTTTGTAGACAGACGCAGGGTCACTTCTCCAGTCTTGGCATAAGGGGCCACCGTCGGATCACTCTGCTCTTCAATGATATCTGCTAAAATCGTAACCAGCTGGCTTTCCCCAATCCCAAAGAAGCGCAAGACTCTTGAAAAAAGCTGTTCCCCTGTTGTCAAATGAGGCACCAATTGTTCGTTGACCATAGGTTTTAACTCACTTGGAGGGCCCGGGAGAACGACATAGGTCACACCATCGACTTCAATCAAACCTCCAACCGCGAGACCTGTACGGTTTTGAAGGGGGATTGATCCGGCGATCATTTGTGCTTGTCGCTCATTATTGGGTGTCCGGACATAATCAGGGCGACTAGCAAAGAAGTTGTCGAGTTTAGCAAGTGCTGTCGGATCAAAAACCAGTTCTTTCCCTAAAAACTTAGCAAGGGTTTGCTTGGTTAAATCATCCTCTGTTGGCCCAAGTCCACCACATAAAATCACCAAATCACTGCGTTTTGAAGCTGTCTCAATGGTCGAGAAGAGACGACCTTCATTGTCTCCTACCGCCACATGATAATAGACATCAATCCCTAAACTAGCCAATTTTTCAGACAAGAATTGAGCATTGGTGTTCACAATTTGTCCTGTTAGAATTTCCGTTCCAACTGCAATAATTTCCGCCTTCATGGTGCCTCCTACTTATACTATTCGTAATTTTCATTTCATTTTAACACAATTTCCTAAATTATTTAAAAAACAGATTGAAGATAAAGTCCATTTTGGACAACTTTCTTCAATCTTTTTCTTTTAGAGTATAAAGTAAAAAACTCTTAGAAATACTATTACATCAGCATTCCTAAGAGATTTAACTACGTAGTAACCAACTTCTAAAAGGGCTATTTTCTATTGTTGATAGAGCTTATCTCTATTCTGAAGCAACCATATCGAGTGGTTGCTTTTTTACTACTTTCTTGATCTAAAAGCCTTCTTCTGACTCTAATTCTTATTGTTTCCCCTCATCTTTTGTGATACAATAGCATCAATTTTTTCTAGGAGGATGAGATATGGTTTCTACTATTGGTATTATAAGTTTATCTAGTGGGATTATCGGAGAGGACTTTGTCAAGCACGAAGTGGACTTGGGGGTCCAACGACTCAAAGACCTCGGACTCAATCCTATCTTTTTACCTCATTCGCTAAAAGGCTTAGACTTTATCAAAGAACATCCCGAAGCTCGTGCGGAGGATTTGATTCAGGCCTTTTCTGATGATAGTATCGACATGATCCTATGCGCCATCGGTGGAAACGATACCTATCGCTTGCTACCTTATATTTTTGAAAATGACCAACTACAAAAGGTTATCAAACAAAAGATTTTTCTTGGCTTCTCGGATACGACCATGAACCATCTCATGTTGCATAAACTAGGAA
>JAGZZN010000004.1 GCA_018377375.1 Streptococcus parasanguinis | reverse complement strand
TCGTCTTGTTCAGTTTTCAAAGGTCTTTGTCGCTCTCGCGCGACAACTATATTAGTATATCATGACCTCTCCTTACTGTCAATACTTTTTCTCAAAAAAATTTATTTTTTTGAAAGTTCATTTATAAACTGTCAACTTTCAGCTTTTAAATTGAATTTTTAAAGTCCTTTAGATAGTTCTCCAATTTCTTTTTCATTTTTGTTTTTCCTAGACATCTTCTGTTTGCTAGTAATGCTTCATATTGTTCTTTTTCTTTTACGGTTAATTTTTCTTTAAAACGTTTTAATGCATCTCTCAGAACAACCAGCTCATCTAAATATATTTTTCTTGATGAAATTCTGTGACTAATTTCTCCAATTTCAATATATGGAAGTCTATTAATTTTTCTTTTATCACTTTCCTGTTGTCTTATTTTATCTTTAATATGATTTCTAAATTTTGTTTTGAAATATGTATAAAGTAATTCTTCATTTGTTTCAATTTCAGGATTTTTTTGATAAAGTTCAAAGAGTGTTAGCTGTCCTTCTTGTTCCCAATCATCCTTTTCCCATAATTGAATATAATATTCTTTTTCACATTTTCTTACGATATATTTTACTTTTTGATACATTTTATTAAATTCCATAAGCTCTCCTTTACTTTTATCTGTATTTTATAAAAATAAAGAAGCCCATTGGACTTTTTTTCTATTTTGCACGTTTTTTTAACTATTTGGTTATTATTTTTAGCTATTTTGTCCAAATACACAAAAAAACTGCCACTTGGTGACAGTTTATCGATAGTCCGTACGGGATTCGAACCCGTGTTACCGCCGTGAAAAGGCGGTGTCTTAACCCCTTGACCAACGGACCATTTTTACAACATATTCTATTATACAGAATATTTTTACTCTGTCAACACTTTTTTTAATAAAAAAAGAAGGAAATATTTTCCTTCTTTTGAATTAGTTATTTTCTTCTAATTTTGACTTAATCTCATCATATGATAGAGGTTTTGCTTCTTCTTCTAATTCATGCTCTGAATTTTCAGGCATTTTTCCTGTTTCATATAATGATTTAATTTGAACACTATCCAAGGTTTCATATTTTAATAGAGCTTCCGCAATTAATTTATGCGTTTCTCTATTTCCTTGAATAATTTCTGCCGCTTTATTACGGGCTTCATTCAACAGACTACGAACTTCTTCATCAATTTCGTAAGCTGTTCGTTCTGAAATCATTTTTTGTGGACTTTGAGCACCAAACATTGCATGATTTCCTTCATATTGGACCGGTCCAAGTTTTTCACTCATACCATATTCTGTCACCATTGCACGCGCCATTTGGGTAGCTTGTTCAAAGTCATTTGAAGCACCCGTTGTTTGCGAATTGAAAATAATTTCTTCGGCAACACGTCCTCCCATGAGCCCAGCTAATTGTTCTTTCATATCTTCTTTAGAAAGTAACATTTGATCTTCTTTAGGAAGGGCAATCATGTAACCGCCTGCACGACCACGTGGAACAATCGTAACTTTATGAACTACACGAGCATTTGATAAGACCAGACCAACGATTGTATGACCAGCTTCGTGATAAGCAACCATTTCACGTTCTTTTTGTGAAATCGTCCGATCTTTCTTAGATGGACCTGCAATAACACGATCTTCTGCTTCATCGATATCAGCAGCATCAATTACTTTTTTATTTCGACGAGCTGCAACCAAGGCTGCTTCGTTCAAAACATTTTCGAGATCAGCACCGACAAATCCTGGTGTTTGTTGAGCAACCAATTTCAAGTCCACATCTTGAGCAAGTGGCTTATTCTTAGCATGAACACGAAGAATTGCCTCACGACCTTTCACATCTGGACGTCCAACCAATACTTTACGGTCAAAACGGCCAGGACGAAGAAGGGCAGGGTCAAGGACATCAGAACGGTTAGTTGCTGCGATAACAATGATTCCTTCGTTGCCTTCAAAACCATCCATCTCAATCAAGAGCTGGTTAAGGGTTTGTTCACGTTCATCATTTCCGCCACCAAGACCTACACCACGTTGGCGCCCAACAGCATCAATTTCATCGATAAAGATAATGGCTGGTGCTGCTTTTTTAGCATCTTCAAAAAGTGAACGAACCCGGCTAGCGCCGACTCCGACAAACATTTCAACGAAGTCAGAACCAGAAATACTGAAGAATGGCACTCCAGCTTCACCAGCTACTGCTTTTGCTAAAAGGGTTTTACCAGTTCCGGGAGGGCCTTCAAGAAGCACACCTGCTGGGATTCTTGCACCCAATTTAGTAAAGCGTTTTGGATCTTTTAAAAATTCAACAACTTCAACAAGTTCTTGTTTTTCTTCTTCAGCTCCTGCTACATCTGAAAAACGAACTTTAATATCTTCTTTATTAGCAGCGCGGGCTTTATTACGACCAAAGTTCATGGCACCGCGGGCACCTCCGCCACCGCCTTGGTTCATCATTGAGAAGAAGAAGAACATGACGATAACAAATGGAACAATTGAAGTGAGAATTGTTATCCACATGCCACTTGAGCTCTCACGCTTGATGGTGATTTCTGCTTTGTGGTCAGCTGCTAATTTTTGTAATTCATTGACGGTGATATCAGATGGAAGGATGACACTAGTAAAGCGAGATACTTTTTGAACACTTGGGGTAAAAAATTGAATTCCTGTATCTTCTTTTGATTCTTTTGCTTTATTATAGGTCCCTGCAATTTCAATCACACTACCATTTGGTTGGTAACTGATCGTTTTCACATTGTCATTTTTAATTTCTTTGACCAATTCTGTGTAGTTGATTTGCTGACTTTGACCAACTCCATTACCCGCAAAAAAGTACTGGAACCCTGTCACAGCCGCTACAATAATCAACAAATACAGAAATGGATTTCGAACAAAACCGTTATTTTTTCTGTTATTCATCTAGTCTCCTCTATTTTGAGTACACTTCCTCTTTTAATACACCAACATAGGGTAGGTTACGATAATTCTCATCATAGTCTAAACCATATCCTACAACAAACTCATTTGGAATCGTAAAGCAGGTGTAATCTGCTTCGATCTCAACCAAACGTCCTTCAGGTTTATCCAATAAGGTAGCAATCTTTACAGATGCTGCATTTCGTTCTTCAAAGAGTTCTTTTAGACTCTTGAGAGTTTTACCTGTATCGATAATATCTTCTACAAACAAAATATCTCTACCAGTAATATCTTGGTCGATATCCTTGATAATATTAATGATACCTGAGCTTGCTGTACCACCATGATAACTTGAAACCAGCATAAAATCCAATTCAATATGTGTATCGACGTGGTTGATCAACTCTGCCATAAATGGAACAGAGCCTTTCAAAATTCCAACAAAAATTGGATTTTTTCCTTGGTACTCTTTTGTGAGAGTTTCACCCAATTTCTTTGCTGCTTCTACAATTTCATCATGTGAAACCAATACTTTTTTTATATCTTTTTCTAACATGTTTTTACCTATCTATTTTTTGAATATAAAGACTATCTTTCATTATACCACTTTTTGAGGGCTTACTCAAATCACTCGTTACCAATCCCACTACAGAAAGAATATTATGATTCTGTTCTATAATGAGAGCTTTTTGCCGAAGAGAAATTGAAATTTTATGGTTGATAAACCACCGTCTTAATTTTTGATGGTGGCCATTAACAAGCAGCTGATCTCCTTCCTTTCTCCCTCTAATTAAGATGGGAGTTTCGCGTGAAACAGAAAGAATTTCTACATTTTCCCCTACTAATGGTTGTCCAAAAGATAGTTTATAATTTGCAATTTCAAAGATATTCCCAAATTCTAACAAAAATGGGAGGGGGTGGTCATCCGACTTTTGACTGATTTTTTGTATTTCAAAGAAATCATATTCTTGATGTAGTTCATAATTCGACTTTAAATAATAAACGCAATTTCTTTTTTTTCGCAGTAAATTTAATAATTCTTGAAACTGAGCCCTACCAAGTTGCAAATCTGGAAATTGTGCCAGATACTCTTCTAATAAGAATGATTGTACAGAATGAGAATACGTTCTAAAAGAAGCTAAATCTTGAATGGTTAACTCGCTAGTCAATTCTTTCAGTGCTTGGTGCCAATGAGTCACTTCCTCTGCTAAATAACGAAGACTTACTTGCATTTGAGGATTTTCTTTTTCAAATTCTGGAAGGTATTGATGGCGTACACGATTTCGAAAATAGTCCTGTGAGTCATTGCTACTGTCTTCAAAGTGAGGAATTTCCATCAACTCATCTTTGGTAAAAGTTAACAAAGGACGGATTAGCTCACCCTTGCCAAATGGTTGGCGTACAGGAATGCCATTTAAATGGCGTAATTTTGTTCCTCGTATTAAGCGCATGAAAGTTGTTTCAGCTTGATCATTTGCATGATGACCTGTTACTAAAGCGGTGCAATCCTCTTTCTCCATAATCTGTTTAAAAAAATCATAACGAAAGGTACGAGCTTTTGCTTCTGTAAAATCACCCGAATAGTAAGCCACATGGATACGTGTCTCTCGCCTATCAGCTAGCGTTCGAAGTTCACTCTCTTCTAAATCTGATTCTGGTCTTTGTCCATGATTGACATGAGCGATTACCAGATGGATTTTCAATCGTTCTTTATTCTTATATAAAAGTTCATATAGATTCATTGAATCCAATCCACCAGATAAGGCAACTAAAACACGACGATGGGGAGTAAATAGATCTTGTTTTTCACAAAACTCTAAAAATCGCTTTTCCATTATTTCAATACCTCATAGATATCTTTTGAAATGTTGGAAATCGTATCATAATTCGAATGATCTGTAAAAATGACTAGTACATAGGGTGAATTTGTGTATACAATCGCAACATCATGTCTAAAATCATAGGCATCTCCAATTTTATGAGCAACTTTTACTGGAAGGTCACGCGCAATCCGTTGATCATCATATTTTGTAGAGGAGAGTGCATCAATAATCGGGCCATTTTGGTGATAGACAGCCTCCATGACATTGCCAGCCATTTCAGCAGATGCTTCTCTTTTTTCAACATCCCAATGTTTCTTTGCAATTTTATCCAAAGTTTTTTGGAAGTCTTGATCTGATTGATGGGTGACATAATAATTTAAGATATTATGTCCAACATTATCTGATTCTTTTGCAATCTTATCTACCAACTCTTGAACACTGTATTCTTTTCCATCTGGTGTTTTTGAAAGGCTACCACTTCCTTCTGGTTCATAGCCACCTTTGAAATCATTGACTTCTGGGATGTACTTGTAGGTTGTAGTTGGGGAAATGGCTTTTTTATTAAGCTGTTCTTGGACATAGTACAAGTATGGTAATTTCGTTACACTGGCAGAATACATTTCTTTTTGCGGATTGATGCCAGCAGTATTTCCAGTCGTTAATTGTTTTACATAGATTCCATACGAAGGAGAATTGTATTTACTATTTAACAAGTCCTGGACTTTTTCCATTCGATTATCTTTTTCAGTGACGAATGCTTTGTTCACCCAGCCCTGACCTTCAATCTCCACAAACTCATCTCGTAAAGTCTTAGCTGTACGTAAGACTGTCACTTTTGTATAAGGAGAAAGAGGTATATTTTTTTCTTTTGCACCATTTATTAATGGTCGGTCATACACTTTAAAACCAGGTTTTAGCCACATGTCTTGTTTTTTTTCTTGTGTTTCTTGTACAACATCAGAAAAAATGACAGAAGAATCTGCTAATACATATCCTTTATCTGCTATTTTAAATACAGCTTTCCCTTCATCATTTACAAAGAGTTGTTCGATTGTAAACGGTGTGTTGGGAAGAATTTCTCCTTTTGCTTTTTTCAACTGAGGATCAGAAAAAACAGAAATTTTGCGATAGACATTAGGGTTCGCTGGAATTGAAGAAAAATAAAGTTCTGATGGATGAGCCATTGTCTGAGAAGACTCAGACTGCTCGATACTCGCTGCTTGAGACCCAATAAATAAAATTGGAACTAACAATAGGAGCAGAAATCGTTTAGACACCTGTATTCCTTTCCTTTTCATCCTTTTGAAGTTTGATCATTTGGTTTTTCTTTTTTAATTCCTCTAATTTTTCATCCGAAAATTCAAGAAATTGTTTAACTGTTTGTAAGATATTTTCCATCGGTTATTGGGGGAGTAAATCTGGGATGGTATAAACATATTCACCATCTTTTGAAAAAGAATACTTAGCGCGTGCATATTTTGTTGCATAATCATCGTCTTTTAATTTTTTAGCGATATCTTGTTGGTATTCTTTTTGTTCACTTGTTTCTTTATACTCTTTTTCCAACTGTTTGTATTGTTCTTTTTTATCTTGTAGCGATTGATAGCTCTGGGCTAAATTATAAGTTGGAAGAATAAACAGTAACATGACCAATATCAAAACGAGCCCTAGAAAACGATTGCGTTTTTTTCTTTCTTCTTCTAAAAAACGTTTTCGCTGACTTTCGTCTTTGATATATTTATTGTTCATTTGAACGATATTTTTAGGCATCTTCTTCTATCCTTGTTTCACTAATTATTTCGTACATTTTGGATGCATCTTCTTTTTTTGTACTATCCAACATTTCCAAGACTTTAACCGTCAATACTTTATTTCCAAAACGAACTTCAATTTGATCATTCACTTTCAAATCCGTTGAACTTTTGGCTAATACTCCATTGACTTTGATTCGTCCTTTATCTGCAACTTCCTTTGCAACAGGACGACGCTTAATAATGCGAGAAACTTTTAAATATTTATCTAATCTCATACTGTCACCTCTAACATAGTATTGTATCATTTTTTATACATAAAATGCGAAAAATGAGCTAAGAACTGCTAGTCCTTTTCTTTTTCCTGTTTAATTTCCAATAAGGTTTGACCAAATTGCTTCAGAGCTTCTAAAATTTCAAAATCTTTCTTATTTCGAATATCGAAGATCACTTCAATCAATCCCTTTTCTTCTGCAATCTGTGCCTTTAACTGTGTCATTGACAGAGCTTTGAAATAATCCTGTGTTAAAAACAGTTGTTTGGCAATAGGTTCAAATTTCACTGTCACTTTTTGTTGTTTTCTCTCAACAAGACGGACAAAGACTTGATCCAAGTAAGCTTTCACTAAACCAATTTCAAGTAGGTAGGCGACAACATCTGGGTATTCTCCAAAACGATCGATCAATTCATCTTGCAAGTATTCATAGTCCGTCGCAGAATTCATTTCACGAATTTGTTTGTAAATTTCAATTTTTTGACGTTGATCTGAAATATATTCATTAGGTAAATACGCATCTATTTGAAGGTTCAACTCTGCATTACTCTTTTGCCTGCGATGCTCTTGGCCTTGTTTCTTAGCAATAGCTTCTTCTAACAATTGAGAATACATTTCAAAACCAACTGAATCGATGAAACCAGATTGAGAAGCTCCAAGGATATTCCCTGCTCCACGGATCGATAGATCTCGCATAGCAATTTTAAATCCAGACCCCAACTCAGTAAAACCTTTAATAGCTTCTAAACGTTTTTCAGACACTTCTGTAAGAGATTTGTCTGGACGATACATCAAATAAGCATAAGCGATTCGGTTGCTTCGTCCCACACGACCTCTTAGTTGATAAAGAGTTGAAAGTCCCATATGATCTGCATTTTCAATAAAGAGTGTATTGGCATTTGGAATATCCACACCTGTCTCAATAATGGTTGTCGTCACTAAGACATCGTATTCGCCATTAATGAAATCCAACAAGGTATTTTCCAGGCGAACTTCACTCATTTGGCCATGAACAAAGCCAATCGAAGCCTCTGGAATCAACTCTTTTAACTCGGATACTTTTTGCTCAATCGTATCTACCTTATTGTAAAGATAGTACACTTGACCTCCACGATCTATCTCCCGCAACACAGCATCTCGAATAATAGTTGGGTTGGTCTCTAGTACAAAAGTTTGCACAGGATACCGATTAGTTGGAGGTGTTTCAATGACAGACAAATCTCGAATTCCTAACATAGACATATGGAGCGTCCGAGGAATAGGGGTAGCTGTCAAGGTAAGCACATCCACCTTTTTTTTCAATTCTTTCAATGTTTCTTTGTGCTTTACTCCAAAACGTTGCTCTTCATCGATCACAATCAAGCCCAAGTCTGAAAAGACGACATCTTTAGACAATAACCGGTGAGTTCCAATAATAATGTCCACTCGTCCTTTTTTCAATTTTTCAAGCGTTTCCTTCTGCTCTGCTTTACTCTGGAAACGACTTAAAACAGCAACTTCTACCGCAAAAGCTTCAAAACGCTCCTTAAAATTGGCATAATGTTGTTGGGCAAGAACAGTCGTAGGAACCAGCACTGCTACTTGTTTATGATCATTTACTGCCTTAAAGGCTGCTCGCATAGCAACCTCTGTTTTCCCAAAACCGACGTCTCCAACCAGCAGTCGGTCCATCGGACGATTCGATTCCATATCTTTTTTGATTTCTTCAATGGAGCGCAACTGATCATCTGTTTCAATATATGGAAAATCTTGTTCAAAAGCTTCTTGATTTTCATCATCTGAAGAATAAGCAAAACCTTCTAATTGACTACGCTCTGCATAGAGTTTTATCAAATCATCCGCAATATCCTCCACCTGGGTCTGAACCTTTTGCTTCGTTTTTTGGAAACGCCCATCATTTAACTTGTTAATTTTTGGCGTTTTTCCATCACTTGCAACGTATTTGGACAACATCTGAATCTGATCGACAGGAATCGAGATGCGATCTCCATTTTGATATTGAATGGAGACATAATCACGATGGACACCCGAAATTTCAATCGTTTCAATTCCCAAATATTGACCAATACCATGAACTTGGTGAACAACGTAGTCCCCTTTTTCCAGTTCATTATAATTTTTTAGGCGTTCTGCATTGGAAATATTTTGCCTACGAATCTTTCGTTTGATCTTTTTCTGATAAATCTCTGATTCTGTAATATAGACAATTTTTTCATCAACAAATTGGAAACCGTGAGCCAGTCCTCCAACAATTAATTGACTAGCTTGAGGAATAATCGCATCCCCATCAATATAATCTAATCGAATTCCATACTCTTCTAAATTTTTATGGAGTTGCTGAAGATTGTGATGAGAAGTTGCTTGGACAATAACCGTATAGTTTGATTTTCGATACCGTTCAATTTCCTCTTTTAGTAAATCAAATTGTCCAAAAAACTCCTGCATGGGATATTGGTTGAATTGATACAAATGATCAAATTTCAGATTTCCCAATCCTTTTTGAAAGTTTGAAAAATAAGTTGCAGGCGTATATTTTCGTAATGTTGTACTGGTGTCTGCAAAATACACTTGGCGAGAAGAAGCTCTATTTTTATGTAAATCTTCCGTCAAGAAATTAGCTGTATCTAGTTCAAATCTCGCTATTTGATCGGCTATTTTTTGATAATCATCCAGAAAGACTGGAGTGTGTTTAGGGAGATAATCAAATAATGTATATTGCTTCTCATAAAAGAAACTAATAAATTTTCTAAGATCTGGATGGAGTTTTCTTTGAGAAATATCTCCTAGAATTTCTGCTAGATAAGATTTAAATTCTTCATTCGCGCTCTGTTCTTGCAATTGTTCGATTTGCTTCTGACCACGGATGAAATCTTCCTCTTGCAATAATAGATCACTCACTGCTTTGAGTTGAACTTCTTCGACATTTTCAACAGAACGCTGGCTTTCTGGGTCAAAGATTCGGATCCCATCAATCTCATCTCCGAAAAATTCAATCCGATAGGGTTGGAGTTGGTCGATCTCAAAGATATCTAAAATATCTCCTCGTAGACTAAACTCACCTTGTTGCAAAACCTGGCCCACTTTTTGATAGCCAATTTTCTGTAATGTTTCACTCAGAGTAGTTAAGTCTATTTCTTGACCAACCTTCAATTGAAAAATGCTAGATGCAAAAACTTTAGGAGAAGGTAACAGTAGTTTGATACCACTCACATTGGTCACAAGGATGCCTTGACGATCTTCTTGGCATAAAAAGTTCAAAGCCTCTAATCGTGCAAATTGCCTTTCTTGTGAAGCAAAAATAAATTCTGCTAAAGGGTTATCATCTCCCAAAAATGTATGGACTTTCTCTTCTCCAAGTAAGGCAATAAAATCACTGGCCAATCGTTCTGCTTCGTTATAACTGGAAGTGATGAGGACTGCTTTTTCAATAGAATCAAAGGCTGAAGCCATTACAATAGCCTTTGTGGTCGCAGACAATCCTAAGATCAATTCCCTATTGTTTTTTTGCAAACCTTGTTGCCAGGATAGAAGGTTGGAGTTTTGACTCACTAAATCAATTACATTCATCTACTTACCCGTTGTATTTCTGCATGCTTCTTTCAAAATTTTCTTCTACCAAGTAATCGTTAACCGCTTCTTCTACTCGATCAATTGTTTGTAGAATAGTGATGTAATCGTCTTTATCAAATTTTCCTAAGACATGATGAACAACTGACATGCCCTGCTTAGGTCTTCCAATTCCAATCTTAATTCGATAAAAAGTCTGAGTTCCAATATGATTAATAATCGATTTGATTCCGTTATGACCTCCAGCTGATCCTTTAGCTCGAAGACGAATCTTGCCAACTTCCATATCTAAATCATCGTAAATAACCAAAAGATCTTCAATATCCAGACCATAATAAGTCAGAAGGGCATGGACTGCTTTTCCACTCTCATTCATGAAAGTGGTTGGCTTTACAAAATAGACCTTTTCGCCATTTAAAAATGTTGAGGCAATATCAGCTTGAAAAATTTTATCATGGGAGAAAGTAAGATTTAAAGACTTTGCCATTTGATCAACTAACATAAAGCCTACATTGTGTTTGGTTTCAAAATACTTATCACCTGGATTTCCCAATCCAACAATTAATTTCGTCATCTCTTTCCTTTCAAAACACTAAAAGGGTTGGAAATATTTTTTCCAACCTTTACATTTTTTTAACTCTCTTATACATTAAAACGGAATTCCATGATGTCCCCGTCTTGGACAACATATTCTTTTCCTTCTTCGCGCAAGCGTCCTGCTTCTTTTACAGCCTTTTCAGAACCGTATTTAACTAAATCATCATAGGACATGGTCACGGCACGAATAAATCCTTTTTCAAAATCAGAGTGGATGATTCCAGCAGCTTGAGGAGCTTTCATGCCACGTTTGAAGGTCCAAGCACGCACTTCTTTTTCACCAGCTGTGAAATAAGTGCCAAGTCCCAACAAGTGGTAAGCTGCACGCGTGAGTTTATCAACTCCAGACTCTGTTAGGCCAATCGCCTCTAAAAATTCTTGTTTATCTGCATCATCTAGCTCAGAAATTTCTTCCTCAGCACGCGCAGAAATCACCACGACTTCCGCATTCTCTGTTGCCGCAAAGTCACGAATTTGCTTCACATACTCGATAGAATCTGGATCTGCAACAACATCTTCATCCACATTGGCTACATAAAGAACTGGTTTGGTAGTCAAAAGGAAAAGTCCCTTCACCACTTTTTGTTCTTCCTCAGTGAATTCAATGGTCCGAGCTGATTTACCATCTTCAAGAACTGGTTTGATTTTTTGTAGAACATTAAATTCCGCAACAGAATCCTTATCTTTTTGTGTACGAGCGATTTTTTCTACACGCGCATAGCGTTTATTGACAGACTCTAAGTCGGCTAAAATTAATTCTAAATTGATGGTATCAATATCTGCCAGTGGATCAACAAAGGCATCTTCACGACCTTGCTCCCGCATGACATTTTCATCATCAAAAGCACGTACCACATGAACAATGGCATCTACTTCACGGATATTGGCCAAGAATTTATTACCAAGTCCTTCCCCTTTAGAAGCTCCTTTCACAATCCCCGCAATATCTGTAAATTCAAAAGTAGTCGGAACTGTCTTCTTAGGAGTAAT
Organism: Streptococcus parasanguinis; assembly: GCA_018377375.1. Classification (GTDB taxonomy): domain Bacteria; phylum Bacillota; class Bacilli; order Lactobacillales; family Streptococcaceae; genus Streptococcus; species Streptococcus parasanguinis_N. The sequence goes on along the minus strand of JAGZZN010000004.1, from coordinate 43,543 downwards.
CATTTCCGTCAATTTTTGGAGGCGTTCATCTGGAACTTCTACCATCCCGACGTTTGGATCAATGGTTGCAAAGGGATAGTTTGCGGCCTCTGCTCCTGCTTTTGTAATTGCGTTAAATAGGGTTGATTTACCAACATTTGGTAAGCCAACGATACCTGCTGTTAATGCCATTTTTCTTTTTTCTCCGTTCAAATTTCAATCTCTTTTATTATAACATAATTCAAAAGACAAGTAATGAAAAATGAAATATTTCATCACCTTTGAAACTAGATTTTTTCATCAAACTGTAACGTTCTAAAAAGATAAAAATGATATACTATATTTAACAATGAACAAAGGAGTTTTTCAGATGAAAAAACAAATATGGAAATCTATTTTTCTTTCTTTAATCGCTATCTTTACGCTCTTTCTTCTTGGAGCTTGTGGACAACAATCTGTTCAAAAATCCTATCTTCAGGCAATCAACCAAGAAAAGAAAACAGATGTTCGTATTACACTAGAACATAAAGGTGATAAAGCGATCAGTAACCAAACCACCACTACTATTTATTACAAAGAGGCGGGAGTTACGAAAGATCAATTAAAGGAAATGATCGATAAATATGATGAAGAATACAAAGATGTCAAAGGATTCACACATTCTGCTGAATATAAAGATGATTATTTGGTTGAAAAAACAACACTAAATTATGAAAAGGCAGACTTAGATCAGCTAATTGAAAAGAAATTAGTAACGACACAAAAAGATAAAAAAGTCGACTATATCAGCTTCAAATCAACTTTTGATATGATGAAACAGGGTGGTTTCAAAGAAGTTAAAAATGGAAAATTTGAAGAATTAAAATAATCGAAAAGGTTCGGTCACATAAGTGACTGAACCTTTTATAGTACTTTCTTCATTTTCTGTTCAAAATCATGGCGACTCATCATGACCACATGATCACAATTGCTACACTTGATTTTTATGTCTGCACCAAGTCGCGTAATTTCCCAACGATTTGCCTTCTTGCCTGTTTCTTTAATCACACAAGCGTGAGGCTTTTTCATTTCTACAAAATCACCTAACGTATACATGATTCACCTTTGTTAATTTGTGCGAACTGGCGTAATCAATTGAATGAACCCTTGTTCATTTCCTTCTGGAACCAATGTAAACGGTCTAACAGAAGAAATAAAACGAATAACAACTTGTTCACTGTCAATAGCTTTGAGCGCTTCAATCAAATAAGTTGGATTAAAGCTAATAGACAAATCCTCTCCTGAAACGGCGCTCGTATCGATCTCTTCATTTACTCGCCCAACTTCTGGTGAATGAACGTGGGAAGAAACCACTCCATTTTTGAACTCTAATTTAACCGTTCCGTTTTGAGTCGCATTTGAAAGAAGACGAGCACGCTCCATTGCAAATCGAAGGTTAGCCACATTGAAGGTTGCCTCTGTATTGAATTCTGTTGGAATGAGACGGTCTGTATCAGGATAATTTCCTTCTAGCAAACGGGTATAGAAACTAATGTGTTCACTTCTAAAGAGAATTTGATTGTTAGCAAAGAAAACCTCAACTGTTTCAATATCATCAGAAAAAACAGAGGTGAATTCACGAAGAGAGCGACTTGGGATGACAACATCAAAGTTGTCTCCATTTTTCTCCAGTGTAATCACTTTTTGACTCATACGGTGAGAGTCTGTTGCTACTGTTTTTAGCTCTTTATTATCCGATAAAACAAAGTGAACACCTGTCAAAATTGGACGACTTTCTTGTACACTTGCTGCAAATGCTGTTTCATTAATTAATTGTTTTAATAATTTTGTTTCCAAAACTAATGGATTACTTGCAGCAATTTCTTGAATACGTGGATATTGATCTGCATCTTTTCCTTTAAGTGTAATTTCTGATTTTCCACTTGTTAAAAGAACCTGTTTTTGTTCAATCTCTTTAAAATCTAAAGTAACATCTGGTAAACTTGAAACCACATTAATAAAGAAAGTTGCTTCCAATAAAATAGAACCTGGAGAGGTCACCAATAAACCAGCATTTTCATCTTTGATAGAAATAAAGTTTTCAATTGAAATTTGGCCATTCGATCCAGATAAGGCAACTCCTTCTGGAGTGACATCAATTTTAATCGTGGAAAGGATTGGAATAGCATTTTTTGAACTGATCGCTCTTTTGGTAGTATTTAGTGCTTGTAAAAATAAAGTTTTGTTAATAGAAAAATTTATCATGGTCATTCCTTTTATTTATTTTATGATTAGTAAGATAATAGTAATAGTAGATTGTGTGGAAGTTGTGGAAAACTCTCAGAATCCTATCTATGACTTAAAAAGTTACTTGTTTAAAAATTGTGCATAACCCCTAGAAGTTTAGAGGAAGTTATCCACAGATTAATTTAGCTTTTTCTTGATACTTTGAATTTCGAGTCGTAGATTATCATCTGTGTCGACCATACTTTTAATTTTTTCATAAGCATGAATGACAGTCGTGTGGTCTTTTCCACCGAATTCTTTTCCGATTCGAGGAAGTGAGTTGTCCGTCATCTCTCTTGAAAGATACATGGCCACTTGTCGTGCTAGGACAATATTCTGAACTCTTCGAGAACCTTTGATTTCTTTTACACTGACTCCATAAAAGGCTCCAACTGCTTCCTGAATTTTTTCAATGGGGATGACAAGCGTCTTGCTATTATCGTTTTTACGAGCTCGAATAGCTTCAGCTGCAACATCGATCGTAATTTCTTTTAGTTTTTTTACCTTCGCCATTAAAGAAATATCATTTAAGGCACCTTCTAAGTCTCGGACATTTGAATCAAACTGACCAGCTAGATATTCTAGTGTGTCATTAGGAAAAATATAGTCTAGATCTTCAATTTTATTCCGTAAGATGGCAATCCGAGTTTCAAAATCAGGTGGTGTTATATTTTGCGTTAGTCCCCATTTGAAACGAGTGACCAGCCGCTCTTCAAGACTATCTAAATGATCCGGACTTCGATCGCTTGTTAGAACAATCTGTTTGTTGTCGCTATGGAGAGCATTAAAGGTATTAAAGAATTCCTCTTGAGTCGTGACTTTTTTCCCACCAAGTGACTGGATATCATCGATCAGTAAGAGATCAAGACTTCGATAGGTATTCTTGAACGTCTTCATTTCTCCTAATCGAAGGTGTTCTAAAAATTCATTAATAAAGGTTTCTGCTGGGACATACTTAACCCGTGCATTTGGAATATTTTCTAGGATTTGATTTCCAATTGCGTTCAATAGGTGAGTCTTTCCAAGCCCTGGTCCACCATAGATAAAGAGAGGGTTGTATGTTGTTGCAAGATTTTCAGAAACTGCAAGCGCTGCTGCTTTCGCCCAAATATTTCCATCCCCTTGCACAAAATTATCAAAGGTGTACTTTGATTTCAGACCTGTATCAATTTTAGGCAACGGTTCGGTTGTTAAGCTAGCTGAAGATAATCTCCTATTCTCACTGCTATGACTACTAGGAATTTCTTCGGTATCTTCAAAAACGAAATGGAACTTCAAATCTGTATTGTAGACTTCAAAGCTGGCTGTGATCAAAGCATTTTTTAGATTTGTTTCCCAAAATAATTCTTTATAATTTCCATCAAGATAAATGGTAGCCGTCTCTCCATCGATTTTGACTAATTTTGAATCGGCGACAAAAAAATCATAGGCACTATCTTTTAGTTGTAATTGGGCTAATTCTAAAAAACGAGACCAAAATTGCTCTTCTTGTGACACTATCAGACTTCCCTCCTTTTCTTGAATTGTATCAAATCATACGTACTCCTATTCTACCACAAACAAAAATAGTTTTCCACAGGCTAAATTTCATGAAATTAAATTATAGTTTTAAACTTTTCCACAAGTTGTGGATTTAAATTCACATTGTTTTTAAAAGTTATCCACAAAGTGGGGATAACTAGAGAATATCCTTATTTTTCTGCTATTTACAAAAGATTTTTATGGTGGAAAAGCTTGTCAATACAAAAAATAAAAATAACAGCCTTATTTGAGGCTGTTGATAATTCGTTGGTATTCATCAAGACTGGAAAAAGAAATTTGGATAGTTCCTTTATTTTGAGAAGAGGAGTGTATCGTCACATCTGTTCCTAATATTTTTTTCAATCGTTGTTCCTCTTCTAGTAGGAAGCTCTCTTTTGCTTTTTTATTTTTCTGTTTTCTTTTTGAACTGATCTTATTTTCTAATGTTCGAACATTTAAATGATCCTGTTTGATTCGCTCCAACCAAAAGCGCTGCTCTTCTTCATCAAGAGGAACAAGAACACGCGCGTGAGCCGAAGAAATATCATTTTGAATGACTGCTTCTTTAACAGAGGGAGCTAGATGTAACAAGCGAAGCATATTGCTGATATAGGGTCTAGATTTCCCCATAAATTGAGCGATTTGGTCGTGCTTATAGCCATGATCAACGAGCTTCTGGTAGGAGATAGCTTCTTCAATTGGATTGAGATCTTCTCGTTGAAGATTTTCAATAATGGCTTGTCGCATCATTTCTTGATCCGTTAACTCTTTAATAATCGCAGGAACAAGATCTAATCCAGCAATTTTTGAAGCTCTAAAACGTCTTTCACCTGCAAGCAATTCAAAACCAATTATTGGAGATTTTCTGACAATAATGGGTTGAATTAAGCCATTTTCTTTGATTGACTGAGCCAGTTCTTCTAATTTTTCTTGATCAAATACTTTTCTTGGTTGGAAAGGATTGGTTCGAATGTCCTTTACCGCTATTTTTTCTAATTTTTCCATCTTATGAATAGAATAACACACCTTTACAAATTCGTAAAGGTGTGTTTACAAGTATGTCAAGAAAGTGAAAGTTAATCGCTCAGATCCTCAGTTGATTTTGTCAACTTGATAGAAGTTGTTTGTTGTTTTCCATCACGATAGAATGTGACCTTGATCGTATCATTGATTTGGTGAGAATAGAGGGCGGATTGTAAATCTGCTGTTGACTCGATATCTGTATCATCGATCTTTGTGATGACATCATAACGTTGCAATTTATCTGAAGCAGGCATATTTTCAAGTGTTGAACGAACTAGTACTCCTCCAGAGATTTTTTCAGGAAGTTTTAATTGGCTTAAATCAGAAGTTGAAAGGTTGGATAAATCCATCATTTGGATTCCAAGAGCTGGTCGAACTACTTTTCCTTTTTCTTCTAGTTGCTTGATAATATTGACAACATCATTTGCAGGAATTGCAAATCCCATTCCTTCTACTGACGTTTGTCCGTTATTTGAAATTTTACTTGAGGTAATCCCGATGACTTGTCCTTGAATATTGATTAATGGGCCTCCAGAATTTCCTGGGTTGATGGCTGCGTCTGTTTGTAGGGCGCGTGTAGAGATATTTTGTCCATTATCGGCTTTCAATTTCACATTGCGGCCTTGGCTGGAAATAATTCCTTGGGTAACAGAATTCGCATAATCTGTTCCAAGAGGGCTACCAATTGCAATTGCAGTCTCACCGACTGTTAATTGGTTTGAATCTCCGAATTCAGCTACTGCCTTTGCTTTATCCGCACTAATACGAACGACTGCAATATCAGAATAGACATCTGACCCAACTACTTCTCCGGGGACTTTATTCCCATCTGCTAAAAGAATATCTACTTTTTTAGCACCATTGATCACATGGGTGTTGGTAACAAGGTAGGCATATTTTCCTTCTTTTTTATAAATGACCCCAGAACCTTCACTAGAAATTTGTGAGTCAGAGTTTTCTTCTTTTTCAAATAACCCTTGATTCGAAGAATCAGAATAAGTAATCACAGAAACTACAGCATTTTTCACCTTGTCTACGGCCTCACTAGTTGAGGTTGTATTTTTATAAGCTGTTTTAACAGTGGTTGAGTGGACTTGCTTACTTTCAGTATTTGAAGTAGAAGAATGAGATGTTTGTAAGGTTAAAAAGGTTCCAAGAATCCCGCCTAGAAAACCTACAACAAAAATGAGGGCTACGTTTCCAATTTTTTTCAGTAAATTAGATGAAGATTTCATTTTTTCCTCCTAAGGATATCAAATTGTCTAGAGTATAAAAAAAATTTCTTAATTATATCTTAAATAACTAAAGTTATCCACAAATTGTGGATAACTTGTAGAATTTAGTTGAGAAATGGCTTTAAAAAGGACTTTTTAGAATAGATTTCCTTTCTATAGCTGTGGATTATTTGTGGAATTGAAGAATTATGCTACAATAGGGGAATGAAAATTAAATTGATAACCGTTGGAAAATTAAAAGAAAAATACTTAAAAGATGGGATCGCGGAGTATATTAAAAGGCTTGGTCGATTTGCAAAAGTAGAACAGGTTGAGTTAGTTGATGAAAAAACTCCAGATCGTGCCAGTCAACTCGAAAATCAACAAATCCTTGAAAAAGAGGGGGAACGAATTCTCTCTAAGATTTCAGATAAGGAATATGTGATTGTATTAGCCATCGAAGGAAAACAATTTCCTTCAGAGAAATTTAGTCAAACGATTGACCAGATTATGACATCTGGTTATTCAAACCTTACTTTTGTTATTGGAGGCAGTCTTGGTCTGTCTCCTGAAGTGAAAAAAAGAGGAAATCTATTAATGAGCTTTGGTCAATTAACTCTTCCTCATCAGTTGATGAAATTAGTGTTGGTGGAACAAATCTATCGTGCTTTCATGATTCAACAGGGGAGTCCTTACCATAAATAACCTTGACGCTCCTTCCTTTTTCTGCTAAAATGAAGTAAGTTCGGTCTCATAGCTCAGCTGGATAGAGCATTCGCCTTCTAAGCGAACGGTCGCAGGTTCGAATCCTGCTGGGATCAAATGAAAGATGCAGCTTTTGCTGCATCTTTTCTTTTATGTAAAATGTATAAATTTTCATTATCTATTAATTTTTGTATACTTCACTATAGACAAATAGTAATGAAATGATTTATTAGGAATATTTAAAAAAAGAACTAACAATCCCTATATAGTGCAAAGTGTAGATTATATAAATTGTGTAAAATAGTTTTCATTCATGTAACAAAAACATTAAAAACATTACAATTTTACCTATTCCCTTTAATTTTAGGCTATTTTATATTATAATTTTTTGTATATAAAATTTTATTTTTTTATAATAATACTAGAGTATAATAAAATAGAAAAAACAAAGTGGGAGAGTTTGTGTGATTCAGTCATTAATCTTGTCTTTTCTCTTGGGAGGGATCATTGTTCTGACGTTTGCATTAGTGGACGAAAAAATCTATCAGGAACATCAATTTGCATTTATCTTTCTGCTGAGCACCTTTGTTCTTCTTTTTGAAAGTCTCTTAGTATTTTTAGATGTGACTTTATTTTCAAATATTCGACTCTCTGATTTAAATATGCTCTTATGGCCGGTTTATTTATATCCTTATTATCATTATGCCAATCGGACGAATCGCTTGTGCGCCATTTTTTATTCTTTTTTTACTTATTTAGCGGTTGAAGGAACAGCAACTTTTCTGACGATAATTGTCTCTTCAGTATTGGGGGATGCTGTTGTAGCAGCTTACTCGATTGTCTACAATATGTGCATTCGTTTGATTTCTTTAGGAATCATTTTGAAGTTAATTGACCTATTTGAATTTGATTTCACTCCTTTTTATGAGAAAGAATTTGAAAAATATTTAAAGAGACTCATCTGTGTCTATTTTGCTATATTTGTAGTGATTAATTTTGCTTTATGGATTAGTGAACAAGCGCAATATAAAAATTTTGGGAGTATGTTGGCAACGATTTGTTTTTTCTCTTTTGTAGTCAGCTTATTCCATATGAAAATCGAGCGAGATCAGTATCGTAAAAATTTAGAACTGGAGTATAAAGAATTTTCTGAGCAACAAATGAGTCGGTATATGGCTGAAATTCAAAGTCTCTATTCTATTGTCAGGGGATTTCGTCATGATTTGGGAAATTTAGTTATTTCTATGTCGTTAGCCATTGAGGAAGAAAATATTCCAGAAATACAGAGAATCCATAGAGAAGTATTGGAAAAAGGTTATAAAGAGATCAATACAGAAGCATTATCAGGATTCAACTTGGTCAATATCAAAGATTCTGCTTTACGAAGTATTTTGATTCGAGGCTGGTTGGATGCAAGAGATGCTGGGGTAGAAATGACCTTTGAAACGAGTGAACCAATCGAGCAACTACCAGTTGATTTATTAGATATCGTGAGAATCGTTGGGATTCTAGTGACAAACGCTTTGGAAGCTTCAAAAGAAGCAGAAGAAAAGAAAGTTCATATTGCTATTTTCTCTATTTCAAAAATTGTTTACTTAGTGATTCATAATACAACAAATGAAATCACTTTTGATATTAGAAAAATATATGAAGAAGGTTATTCAACAAAAGGAGAAAATAGAGGACTAGGATTAAATAATGTGAGAAAAATCTTAGCAAATTATGGAACGATGTTTTTAGAAACGGAATTGCAAGGAAATCGTTTTTTACAAGTTTTGAAGATTGGAGGATACGAACAAGAATGAAGATTTTTTTATTAGAAGATGAGCTCTCTCAACAGATACGGGTAGAAAAACATATTGCAGAAATTGCTAAGGAATTAGAAATTAAACTTGAAGTGATTTCTACCGGTAAAATTTCGGAATTTGAAAATTATATCCAGCATTCGGATATCCACCAATTATATTTTCTAGATATTCATATCCAAGACAATGAGTATTGTGGTCTGGAAATTGCTCAAAAAATACGAGAAGCAAATCCTTATGCCATTATTGTTTTTATTACTACAAAATCAGAATTCGCTTCGATTACCTATCGTTATAAAGTATCTGCCTTAGATTTTATTGATAAAAATTTGAATGAAGATTTATTTAGATTAAAAATTAAGGAGTGTATTGAGTACCTAACGACTATTCAAATTGGAAATGATGATTTGACAGATTATTTTGAGTATGACTTTAAGGATAAAAAGATAAAAATTCCATTTAAGGATATTCTTTATATTGAAACTGTTGGTTCGGCTTATAAATTAAACTTAGTTGGGAAAAATTTTCAAAAAGAAATTGCGGGAAGTTTATCAGATGTCTTGGAGAAAGATGTGGAGGAGAGATATTTCAGTCCCCATCAATCTTTTATCGTGAATAGAAGTATGATCATTGGAATGGATAAGAAAAAGAAACAGCTACTGTTGAAAGAAGGCTATTCTTGTCCAATCTCAAGAAGCAATATCAAACGTGCCAAAAAATTAATTGAAGAGCAAAATTTAGAATTTAGTGCTTGACAATTAGTTAAATTTTGATATAATGGGATATGTTCTGTTAATGAATATATGGTCCGTTGGTCAAGGGGTTAAGACACCGCCTTTTCACGGCGGTAACACGGGTTCGAATCCCGTACGGACTATATCTCATTCCGCCATAGCTCAGTTGGTAGTAGCGCATGACTGTTAATCATGATGTCGTAGGTTCGAGTCCTACTGGCGGAGCTAGTATAGCACCCATTTGGGTGTTTTTTTGTTTTGAAAAAGGCTAGGATAATGACTATCCTAGCCTTTTATTTATAAGTGAACGATGGTTAGATTCCTTAGCTTTTTCGTCTTTTTATTTGTCTCCATTCGTAGAGGAAGAAGAGAATGATTCCAACGAAAAAGGCAATGAGTCCTTCAATGAAGCCTTGGGGAACAAATGTTAAGGTGACTGTTCCGGATCCTTTTGAAACACGAACTCCCAATAATCCTTTCTGGATGCGATGAATTTGGATAGGTTTTCCATTTTGTTTAGCTGACCAGCCTTTATCATAAGGGAGTGTAAAAATAAGGGTAGTGTCTCTATTTGCGTTATAGGCTGCTACCAATTTGTTTTTCTTTTTGTGAATAGCAACTTCTTGCTGACGAATACTAGCGATAGCTTGTGTGTATTGGTCAAGATCCAGAGCAAAAAATTCTGGTGTATCAAAGGAGACTGTCGAATTTTCTGGAAAACTCAAACGAATAGTAACTGTTTCCTCTGTGTCAAAATGGCCAATCGAAAAGAATGGAAAGGCATTATCAATGGTATAGCGTTGGGTCTGTCCATTGTAGCTGATTTCAATATCTTTCCGATCATCGTTTGAAAATTGTAAATTTGGAACATTGACATATAGTTGGCTATGGGCAGGAACCGTTACTTCATATTGAATACTTGCGTAGGATAGATGACTATCTTCTTCAATTTTTGCAGTTTGCAACGAAGATGTAGTATTTTGTGAAGTAGGCGAGAGAATATTTAATTTCTTATAAAATTTATATTTTTCATCTGTGATTTGATGGATGAATCGTGTCTGATTATCCAGTGTCAAATTCGTAAAGGAAGTATTTTTATAAGGTTTTGCTGACAGAAAGGCGATTGGTAAGGCATATTCGTTTTCTGAAAGTGAGACTCCATTTTTGGTTGCAATCTCTTTAAATCCAAATTTTTGAACAGGTTGTTGGCTTAAATTATAGCGAACACCAAATAGACTATCCATTAAAATAGAATTGTTTTGGTATCGAAGATTGAGGTTAGTTCCTTCAGATTTAAATCCTAGTTTGTCCAATGTCGAGCTAGCATCCGTATTTCGTACAGATGAAAATTGAGAAATTCCATTATAACCATACTTCATGCTATCATTGCCCGTTTGTGGATGTAGAATCTCAGTCCGATAATTTGAGTCTGTCTTCTCTCTTACTAAGGATTGGATGGCTTTTAAGTCGCGTTCGTAGGATGAGCGAGAAGCAAAGACCCATTCATTCGCAATTCCTTCCATTTGATAATAACTATTTACCGATAATTCAAAAATGGAGAAAAAAAGGATCGAAAGATAGAAAAGTCTAGGCGGTATCTTTTTTAGGATAAATCCTAAACAGACCAAATAGAAAGCAATTAAAAATTCAAAAGTAACAATAAAATTGACAGCATCTAAAAATTTATAGTGACTGCTGTAAAGGACAGTTGCTCCAAATCCTAGAATAAGGAGGAAATTAGCAAGACTAAAACGAATCCAAGTGATCTCCTCTATTCGATTTAGTACTTCTCCTGCCATCAGAATAATCGTCAAAGAAAAGATCCAAGAGTATCGATGAAGAAACATATTTGGCGCGTGCATACCTTGCCAAAGGAGATCTAATAATTGAAAACGAAAACTCAAAATAAGAATGATCAAGAGTATAAAGTAAGAAAGTTTCACGTGAAACTTGATCGACTTTACAAAGAAAAAGGTGATCGCTAATAGAAGTGGAAATAATCCCACGTAGATCATTGGAATTGATCCATATTTAGTAGTGTCAAAACTTCCAATGAAATTTTTCGCAAATACGTCAAGATACCAACTTTTTTCTGTAAAGATACTGTCAACCTTTGAAAAACTTTCTCCATGAGTGCGTAAATCTAAGAAGGTTGGATATAACATCACAAGGCTTGTTATAACTGATAAAAGAGATACAATCACAAAATGAAAGAAGCGTTTTCCAATTCCTTTGATGTCCCATGACAGTTGTGTCAAGTACCATAAAATAAGAAAAATAGACATCATAAACCCAAAATAATAATTTTGGATAAACAAGCTGGTTAAGCTGATAAAGTAGAGAATCTCTCCCTCATTGTAAATGAGTTTTTTGAATCCATAAAGAATTAATGGTGCTAGGATAAAAACATCTAGCCAAGTTTTGATTTCAATTTGGCTGATAGCAAAGCTCATAAGAGCAAATGATGTTGAAAGGGTAAGAACCAGGAATCTAGGAATTTTAGAAAACATTCCATGCAAACTAATATAAGTGCTTAATCCAATAGCTCCAAATTTAAGAAGAGTGATGAGATAAACAGCATCTGGCATGGATTGTGCATTAAAGAAGTAGACAAGAGGAGAAAAGAAACTTCCTAGATAATAGCTACTGAGTGCATAGAAATTAATGCCTAATCCACTTTGGAAACTGTAAAATAGGCTATCTGTCCCATGTAAAATATTTCGAAGTGTGGTATCAAAAATGACATACTGATGATAACCATCTCCTAATAAGGGGGATGTATCACTGTTCCAGTAGATTCCTTGTGAGAGGTAAATAAAGAACATCATGATAGCTGGAATCAGGAAAGAAGATACTATAAAAAGGGATGTTTTTAGCTTTGTTTTATTCATATATTTCTACTGAAAGAGCCTGAAATCATTATTTCAGGGCTCTTTATTTTTATGATTGACTCCAAAGTTCTTTCACTTTTGCTTGAACTTCTTCATTTTCAAGAAACTCATCATAGGTTTCATCAATACGATCGATTACGCCGTTTTTTGAAAGAACGATAATATGGTTGGCGAGTGTTTGAATGAATTCGTGGTCATGGCTAGCAAAGATAATCGATTCTTTAAAATTCTTCAATCCATCATTCAAACTTGAAATAGACTCCAAATCCAAGTGATTGGTTGGATCATCCAGTACAAGAACATTTGACTTGAGGAGCATCAATTTAGACAACATGACACGAACTTTTTCTCCCCCTGACAAGACGTTGACAGACTTGTTAACTTCGTCACCCGAAAAGAGCATCCGTCCTAAGAAACCACGAAGGAAAGTATTGTCATCTTCTTCTTTACTTGCAAATTGACGAAGCCAATCAAGAATACTTTCACCACCTGCAAAATCACGACTGTTGTCTTTTGGTAGATATGATCGACTAGTTGTAACTCCCCACTTGACAGTTCCTTCATATTCAATATCATCCATCAATGCACGGATCAAAGCGGTTGTTTGAATATCGTTCTGTCCGATAAGGGCGGTTTTGTCACCAGGACGTAAGATAAAGCTGATATTGTCAAGGATAGTTTCACCATCAATCTTGACAGAAAGATTTTCAACTGTCAAGAGATCGTTACCAATTTCTCGTTCTGCCTTAAAGTTGATAAATGGGTACTTCCGACTAGATGGAACAATTTCTTCAAGTTCAATCTTGTCAAGCATTTTTTTACGCGAAGTTGCTTGTTTTGATTTTGAAGCGTTGGCTGAGAAACGTGCGACAAACTCTTGCAATTGTTTAATTTTTTCTTCAGCTTTTGCATTTCTATCTGCTTGTAATTTTGCTGCAAGTTCAGAAGATTCTTTCCAGAAATCATAGTTTCCGACGTAAAGTTTAATTTTTCCAAAGTCGAGATCCGCCATATGGGTGCAGACTTTATTCAAAAAGTGGCGGTCATGGGATACAACGATAACCGTATTTTCAAAATCAATCAGAAAATCTTCTAACCAGGTAATGGATTGAATATCCAATCCATTGGTCGGCTCGTCCAAAAGAAGGACATCTGGTTTACCAAAAAGGGCTTTAGCTAAGAGAACTTTCACTTTATCCCCATTGGCTAACTCGCTCATAGTTTGATAATGAAGGTCTTCTGAAATATTTAGATTTTGAAGCAATTGAGATGCTTCACTTTCTGCTTCCCATCCACCAAGTTCGGCAAATTCACCTTCAAGTTCAGCTGCACGGACACCATCTTCATCAGAGAAATCTTCTTTCATGTAGATAGCATCTTTTTCCTTCATAATGTTGTAGAGCTTTTCATTTCCCATAATGACAACATCGATGACCCGCTCGTCTTCGTAGTCAAAGTGATTTTGACGCAAAACAGACAAACGTTCATCAGGGCCAAGAGAAATATGACCAGTTGTTGGTTCAATATCTCCAGCTAAAATTTTTAAAAAGGTTGACTTTCCAGCACCGTTGGCACCGATGAGACCGTATGTATTTCCCTCTGTAAAGTTGATATTGACATCGTCAAACAATTTTCGATCACTAAAACGTAGTGAGACGTCTGATACTGTAAGCAATGATATTCTCCTCTTTCTATAATGTCTTCATTTTACTAGAAAATAGGGGAAAATTCAACTTTTTTACTGTCAATTTGTTTTTACAACTATGTAAACGAAATTGACAGTTTAGTAAAGTGTTAATTCCTTACAAACATAGAGGATAGACTAACATTTTCAACTAGAAAGTGCTATAATGATAGGGATAACGATTAAGGAGAAGAGTATGACAAAACCCATCATTCTGACAGGAGATAGACCGACAGGAAAACTCCATATCGGCCACTATGTTGGTTCTTTAAAAAATCGCGTCTTGTTGCAAAATAAAGACGAGTATAATATGTTTGTTTTCCTAGCAGACCAGCAAGCTTTGACAGACCATGCAAAAGATCCAAAAACGATTGTAGAATCTATTGGTAATGTTGCTTTGGATTATCTGGCAGCTGGACTAGATCCTGAAAAAGTTACGATTTTCATTCAAAGTCAGATTCCTGAATTAGCGGAATTGACAATGTATTACATGAATCTAGTATCTTTGGCGCGACTTGAAAGAAACCCAACTGTAAAAACCGAGATTTCTCAAAAAGGTTTTGGTGAGAGTATTCCAACAGGATTTTTGGTATACCCTATTTCACAAGCAGCCGATATCACAGCATTTAAAGCGAATTTTGTTCCAGTAGGAAATGATCAAAAGCCAATGATTGAACAAACTCGTGAGATTGTTCGTTCCTTTAATCATGCTTATAATACAGATACTTTGGTGGAACCGGAAGGGATTTATCCTGAAAATGAAGCAGCTGGTCGCTTACCTGGTTTAGATGGAAATGCTAAAATGTCTAAATCGTTGAATAATGGCATTTACCTAGCTGATGATGCAGATACTTTAAAGAAAAAAGTGATGAGTATGTATACTGATCCTGATCATATTAAAGTAGAGGATCCAGGAAAAATCGAAGGCAATATGGTATTTCATTACCTGGATGTATTTGGCCGTCCAGAAGATGTAGCTGAAATTGCAGAAATGAAAGAACATTATCAACGTGGTGGACTTGGTGATGTAAAGACCAAACGATATCTTTTAGAAATTTTAGATCGTGAATTAAGACCAATTCGTGAAAGACGACTTGAGTTTGCAAAGGATATGGGTGAGGTCTACTCTATTCTTGAAAAAGGAAGTGAGCGCGCTCGAAATGTAGCAGCTCAAACACTGGATGAAGTAAAATCTGCGATGGGAATTACCTATTTTAAAAAATAAAACGACTTCATTAAAATCGAACATTTCTTACTGTTCATTGATAATTTACCAATAAATGATTGACAAATTGCCATAGAATGGTATGATATTAACAATAAAAATTCGAGCCTTGCTCAAATAAAAAGAAAAGAGGATCCAGCTAATGTCTAATTGGGACACAAAGTTTTTAAAAAAAGGGTTTACATTCGATGACGTGCTTTTGATTCCAGCAGAAAGTCACGTATTGCCTAATGATGCAGATTTAAGTACACAATTAGCAAGTAATTTACGCTTGAATATCCCAATCATTACTGCTGCTATGGATACGGTGACTGAAAGTCAAATGGCAATTGCTATGGCACGTGCGGGTGGACTTGGTGTGATCCATAAAAACATGTCAATTGAGCAACAGGCAGATGAAGTACGCAAAGTAAAACGTTCTGAAAATGGGGTTATCATTGATCCGTTCTATTTGACTCCGTCTCATACAATTGCAGAAGCAGATGAGTTGATGGGACGATACCGAATCAGTGGTGTTCCTGTTGTTGAAACACTTGAAAATCGTAAATTAGTTGGTATCCTTACAAACCGGGATTTGCGTTTTATTTCTGATTACAATCAACCCATTTCAAATCATATGACGAGTGAAAATTTGGTGACTGCACCGGTTGGAACTGATTTGGAAACAGCTGAACGCATTCTACAAGAGCATCGTATTGAAAAATTACCATTGGTAGATGAAAATGGTCGTCTTTCTGGCTTGATTACAATCAAAGATATTGAAAAAGTTATTGAGTTCCCAAATGCGGCTAAGGATGAATTTGGTCGTTTGCTTGTGGCTGGTGCCGTAGGGGTTACTTCAGATACTTTTGAACGTGCAGAAGCTCTTTTTGAAGCTGGTGCAGACGCAATTGTCATTGATACTGCTCATGGACATTCTGCGGGTGTTCTTCGTAAGATTGCAGAAATTCGTGCTCACTTCCCAGATCGTACCTTGATTGCAGGAAATATTGCAACTGCTGAAGGTGCTCGTGCATTATTTGATGCAGGGGTAGACGTAGTTAAGGTCGGAATTGGTCCAGGATCAATCTGTACAACTCGTGTTGTTGCAGGGGTTGGTGTTCCTCAAGTGACTGCTATTTATGACGCAGCCGCTGTAGCTCGTGAATATGGAAAAACGATCATTGCTGATGGTGGTATCAAGTATTCAGGAGATATTGTCAAAGCACTCGCAGCTGGTGGAAATGCAGTTATGCTTGGCTCAATGCTTGCAGGTACAGATGAAGCACCAGGTGAAACAGAAATCTTCCAAGGTCGTAAATTTAAAACATACCGTGGTATGGGATCTATTGCAGCAATGAAGAAAGGTTCTAGCGACCGTTACTTCCAAGGATCTGTTAATGAAGCCAATAAATTGGTCCCTGAAGGAATTGAAGGACGCGTTGCTTATAAAGGTTCTGTAGCAGATATGGTCTTCCAAATGATCGGTGGTATTCGTTCAGGTATGGGTTATGTTGGTGCAGCAACCATTCAAGATTTACATGATCATGCACAATTTGTTGAAATGAGTGGTGCCGGATTGAAAGAAAGCCATCCTCATGATGTGCAAATCACAAACGAGGCTCCTAACTACTCAGCACAATAAATTTACACATTTGTAAATAAAAATAACAGCATCTTGACAGTATTGTCAAGATGCTGTTTTGATATGACCGGCTTGAACAGTGAAAATTTTCAACTCTTCAGGCAGGTCTTTTAAATGATCGAGAGTGGTCGTTGTAATAAATGTTTGAATATTATTAGAGATGGTTTCAAGTAGTTGAAGTTGACGATAATTGTCAAGTTCGCTCATGACATCGTCAAGTAATAAAATAGGCTTTTCTCTTGTGATTTCTTCCATCAATTCAATTTCTGCTAATTTTAGAGAGAGAACAACACTTCGATGCTGGCCCTGACTACCAAAGGTAGCATTCATATTATTGATAAAAAATGCCAAATCATCCCTGTGAGGCCCAATACTTGTTGTTTTCCTAAAAATATCCTTCTGACGGTTTTTTTTCAACATAGAGAGAAACTGCTCTTCTATATCATTTCCTTCTTCAGAAAAAACAGTTGACTGATATTGAATCGATAGGTCTTCTTTGTTGTCAGAAAGTCGAGTGTGTTTTTCTTCTGCTTTAGCTTCTAATTTTTTAATAAACTCAAGCCGATGATGGATGACACGACTTCCAAAACTAGCTAGTTGTGAATCTAAGACCTCCAAAAATGTAGCATCAATTTTTTCCGAATTTTTTAGATAACTGTTTCTTTGTTTCAGTACATGGTTGTATTGAGATAAGTCGGATAAATAGAGAGGTTTCATCTGACCTAATTCAATGTCAATAAACTTTCGACGCCCTGCAGGTGATCCTTTGATCAGTTGCAAATCTTCGGGTGCAAAAAGGACAACATTCATATGGCCAATATAGTTCGATAATTTGGCTTGTTTCAAATGATTTACCTTAGTTATCCGACCTTTTGGTGTCAAGGAAATTTCTAATGGAAGGGGACCAGTTTCTCTTTGTAATTGACCAGAAACTTTAAAATCGGTGGATTCAAAATAGATGAGATCTCTATCATTTCGTGTTCGATGACTTCTGGTTAAAGCTAGAAAATAAATTGATTCGAGAATATTGGTCTTTCCTTGAGCATTTTGACCTAAGAAAATATTTAATCCAGGATGAAACTCGACTTCTAGTTCTTGATAATTACGAAAATGTTGAATGGATAACTGTTTTAACCACATTACGAGATACCAGGAAAGCGAATTGCTTTTTCTTTTTTGTTAGTCTTTGTCGGTTGTTTCTTTTGTTGTTGATTGAGTTGCTTAACAAGTTTAGCAACACGTTCCTTTTCTTCCTTCTCTTTAAGATGTTCTTCTATTTCTTCTTGAGAAGGTTCAAGAATGGTGATAGTCATGCTCAGTTCAGGAATGTCAATTTGATCATTGACACGAAGTTTACGGCCTCTCCGTTGTTCTAATTCACCATTAACAAAGACTTCTTTTTCTTGAAGAAAAGCTTTGATTGCACCACCACTCTGTATAATACCGAGTTCTTTTAAGATTGCTTGTAATGTAATAAAGTCATCAAATAATTTGTAATTCATAGTTCACCTCTTTGCGTGTTATTATACCATATTTTTAGTTTTTCTAGGGTAGAGAATGTTGAGTGATTTGAGGAGTTTTTTCACAGTTTGAATTAGGATTTTAGTGTGATTTCGTGTTATAATGAAAGTTACTATTGAGTAGAACGAGGATGAAAATGGAATTAGTAAAGGGCGTGAATCTTCACTTTCTTCAATCAAAAAAATTTAAAACCAATAAAATTAAGGTCCGTTTTTCATCGCCATTAGATGAAAATACCGTGGCTGCGCGTGTTTTAGTAGCCTGTATGATGGAAACTGCAAATCAAAAATATCCAACTTCACAATTATTCCGTGAAAAATTAGCGAGTCTATACGGGGTAGAATTGTCAACCTCAGTCTCTAAGAGGGGGCGTGTTCATTATGTTGATTTGAATATTTCCTTTGTGCGCGATGACTTTTTGAGCAAGAAAAATGTTCTTACTGATGAAGTTTTGGACATTATAGAAACTATCTTCTTTTCACCTTTGGTAGTAGAAGATCACTTTGACAGTGATACATTTGACGTTGAAAAGAAAAATACAATTTCCGATTTGGAGTCAGAAATTGAAGAGCCTTATTATTATGCACATGGGCAATTGAATCAACTATTTTTTGAAGACGAAACAATCGGGATGTCAAGATTGGGGAAAGTTGATTTAGTGAGACAAGAGACAGCTCAAAGTTCTCTTTCACAGTTTCACCAGATGCTCCAATTAGATAATATTGACTTCTTTTTCATAGGCGATTTTAATGAGGTCGCTATTGTGGATCGAGTGAACCAGTTTGAATTCAAGCCACGTGATAACAATTTGTCTGTCACCTATCAACAACCTTTTACAAATGTTGTTAGAGAAAAGTTAGAGCAAAAACAAAACCAACAATCTATTCTAGAATTAGGTTACCATTTTTCTACCCAGTATGGAGAATCTCTCCATATCCCACTAGTTGTATTAAATGGGATGCTGGGAGCTTTCTCGCATTCGAGACTTTTTCAAATAATTCGTGAGAAAGAAGGACTTGCTTATACCATCTCTAGCCATTTTGATATTTTTACAGGCTTTATGAGAGTTTTTGCAGGCATTGATAAGGAATCTCGTACGAAAGTAATGACCTTGATTATGAGACAGTTGAATGATTTAAAACGAGGCAAGTTTACAGAGTCAGAGCTTCAATTGACAAAAGAAATGTTGGTGAATACGACCTTATTAGCACAGGATCGGCAAAATACCTTGATTGAAAGGGAATATTTGAAAACGATCCTAGGAAAGAAAGTCCTTTCTTTAGAAGAGTGGTTAGAGTCCATCGATAAGGTTAGTAGAGAAGAAATTATTGAAGTGGCAAAAACAATTAATTTACAGTCTGTTTATTTTATGGAAGGAAAGTAGTGTAAAGATTGAAAATTAAAGAAAAATATTATGAATCAGTTGGTGAGCAAGTTTACTTTACACGCTTGTCAAATGGGTTGACTATTCATTTAATTCCCAAAGAAGATTATTATGAAACCTATGGAATAATCACAACTAAGTTTGGCTCAGTGGATACACGAATTCTAGTGAATGGTAATGAAAGGCAATATCCTGCAGGAATTGCTCATTTCCTAGAACACAAAGTATTTGAAGATGAAAATGGTCAAGATTATTTAAAAAAATTCGTTCATTTAGGATCGGAAAGTAATGCCTTTACAAGCTTTACAAAGACAAGTTATCTTTTCTCAACAACTTCAAAAGTCCCTGAAAATATTCAATTGTTATTGGAGATGGTTTCAAAGGCTTCCTTTACAGAAAAATCTGTATCTAAGGAAAGAGAAATCATTCAACAAGAAATTGGAATGTACCAAGATAGTCCAGACTATCGATTATTTTTTGGTGCTTTAGAAAATTTATATCCTGGAACACCGTTAGCAGATGATATTGCTGGGACTAGGGAGTCTATCTCTGACATTACAATAGATAATCTCCGTGAAAACTTTGATCTATTCTATCATCCCTCTCAAATGCACTTATTAGTGATCGGAAACTTTGATGTTGATGAAGTATTGCAAGTAGTAAAGGAATATGATCTAGTTCCTCCTCATCCATCTGTGGAGTTAGAACGTTTTCCTGTAGAAAAAAATGAAGTAAGATTGAATCAATCTTGTAGAATGGAAGTTGCTACTCCTAAGTTGGCAATTGGAATTCGAGGAAATGATATCATTAAGGAAGAGGAAAAATTTCGTTATAAATTGATGTTGAAATTACTGTTTTCGATGATGTTTGGTTGGACTTCGCAACGGTTTCAAAGTTTATATGAAGCTGGGAAGATTGACAACTCATTGACACTTGAAGTCGAGGTTGAGGAATTATTTCATTTCGTTATTTTGACAATGGATACTCAAGAACCGGTGTCCTTATCTCATCAATTTAGGTCAGCGATCAAACAATTTGAGAAGGATCCAGATGTGAATCAGGAACATTTGGATACGATTAAAAGCGAAATGTTTGGTGATTTCTTACAAGGTTTAAATTCGCTTGAGTATAGTGCCACTCAGTTTGAATATTTTTCAGACGGTAGCACTTCTTATGATCTTCCAAAGATTTTACAAGGTATTAGTTTACAAGATATCATCAAATTAGGGCGTCAGTTCATCGACCAGGCTGAGATGGTTGACTATATGATTTTTCAAAAGTAGTAAACAATGTATCAAGAAGGGAAAACATGAAGAAGAGAACGATTGGTCAAGTGTTAAGACTGTCAAGAGTAAATTTACACTTAAGTTTACAGGATGTGTCAAATAAGACAGCCATTGAAATTCCTTATATAGAAGCGTTGGAAAACGATGAGTTTGATCTATTACCGAGTCCCTTTTACGCTCAGATCTATCTTAAAAAGTTAGCATGGGCTTTGGGATTAGATGAGTCCATCCTATTGACAGCTTTTCGTGAAGGAAAAGAATTGTTATTTGATGAAGAAATACTTGTAGATGACGAAGAGCTTCATTCAAGAAAATTAAGACAGAAAGCGAGCTGGTTACCAATCCTGTATTATCTACTAGTTAGTTTTGTCATCCTTGGCTTTGTGATTTATATCGTATATTTTTATGAGTTTACAGCATCTGTAAAATAGATGTAAAGATAGTATATTTTTTGGAGGAAGTATGAAAAAAGAAAATATTCCTAATGCATTGACATTAATTCGGGTTGTGATGATTCCTATTTTTATTGCTATTTTAAGTTTAAGTCATTCTTACTTAGGACATATTGTAGCGGCAGTTATTTTTGCGATTGCTAGTATTACAGATTATTTAGATGGCTTTCTTGCACGAAAATGGAATGTAGTTAGTAATTTTGGTAAATTTGCCGATCCAATGGCAGATAAATTATTGGTCATGTCAGCCTTTATCATGATGATTGAATTAAAAATGGTTCCTGCTTGGATTGCAGCCGTTATCATTTGTCGTGAGTTAGCTGTTACTGGTTTGCGTCTTCTACTTGTTGAGACAGGTGGTACAGTTCTTGCTGCAGCTATGCCTGGAAAAATTAAAACCTTTAGCCAAATGTTTGCCATTATCTTTTTGCTTTGCCATTGGACTCTTCCAGGGCAAGTGTTGCTTTATATTGCATTGATTTTCACAATTTATTCTGGTTACGACTACTTTAAGGGAAGTAGCTATCTCTTTAAAGACACATTTAAATAAATGAAACAGATGATTGAGCTAAAAAATGTATCCTTTCGATACGATAAAACAGTAGAAGAGTATCAAATTGACACGGTTTCGTTTCACGTGAAACAAGGTGAGTGGCTTTCAATTGTTGGACACAATGGTAGTGGGAAATCTACAGTTGTACGCCTGATTGATGGTCTTTTGGAAGCTGAGTCTGGTGAGATTTACGTTGATGGAAAACAACTGACTCGTGAAACCATATGGGAAATCCGTAGTAAAATTGGGATTGTATTTCAGAACCCTGACAACCAATTTGTTGGTGCGACAGTAGAAGATGATGTTGCCTTTGGTTTAGAAAATCAAGGAATTCCACGGGAAGAAATGTTTCAACGTGTGGAGAAGGCTATTGAGCAAGTTGGTATGCTGGAGTTTAAAGATCGCGAACCATCTCGTTTGTCAGGTGGTCAAAAGCAACGGGTGGCTATAGCAGGTATTATCGCCTTGAGA
Source organism: Streptococcus parasanguinis (assembly GCA_018377375.1). Classification (GTDB taxonomy): domain Bacteria; phylum Bacillota; class Bacilli; order Lactobacillales; family Streptococcaceae; genus Streptococcus; species Streptococcus parasanguinis_N. Next base: position 21,206 of record JAGZZN010000004.1, on the reverse strand, counting down.
CCAACTATTATTATCCTTGATGAAGCAACTAGTATGTTAGATCCAGAAGGTAGAGAGGATCTAATGGCGGTAATGAGAGAACTTCAGAAAAAATTTCAATTAACAATTATCTCCATTACCCATGATTTAACCGAAATTGCCTTAAGTGATCGAACACTCGTCTTTCAAAAAGGAAAACTAGAGTCTTCTATGACGCCGCGGGAATTGTTTTCAAGAAATGACCTCAATGAGATTGGACTAGATAAGCCTTTTAGTAAGCAGGTTCAAGAATCTCTCAGCTCGCATTTTCCGCTAAAACAGGATTATCTAACAGAAAGTGAGTTATTAGACCAATTATGGGAATCTCTTTAAAGAATGTCTATTATACTTATCAAGAGGGAAGTCCTTTTGAAGGGCAGGCGCTTTCTGATATTAGTTTGGAAATAAAAGATGGATCTTATACAGCCATTATCGGGCATACTGGTAGTGGCAAGTCTACTTTGTTGCAATTACTAAATGGTTTACTGCGTCCGACTAAAGGAACGATTCAATTTGAAGATTTTGTTTTAGATAATCATTCTGAGCCAAAAGAAATGAAGTACCTGAGAAAAAAAGTCGGTTTGGTTTTTCAATTTCCAGAAAGTCAGCTGTTTGCAGAAACCGTTCTAGCTGATGTAGCCTTTGGACCACAGAATTTTGGGGTACCTAAGGACAAAGCGGAGGAAATAGCCAAAGAAAAATTAGCGATCGTTGGTTTAGAAGAGTCTATCTATGATAAAAGTCCATTTGAACTATCTGGTGGACAGATGAGACGGGTTGCGATCGCAGGTATTTTAGCTATCGAACCAGAGATTTTAGTATTGGACGAGCCAACAGCAGGTCTAGATCCTGCTGGAAGAAAGGAATTGATGGCGCTGTTTGAGACATTACATAAAAATGGGATGACCCTAGTTCTGGTAACTCATACGATGGATGATGTAGCAAATTTTGCTGATACTGTATTTGCTTTAGAAGCGGGAAAACTTGTCCTAAACGGATCCCCAAGGGAAGTGTTTCAACAGGTTGAGTATTTACAAAAACTTCAATTAGGAGTCCCACAAATTACGAATTTTGCTCTTCAATTGAAACGAAGAGGACTTCCTCTGGACAGACTACCAATCAAAATTGAGGAACTAAAGGAGCTGTTACTTCATGAATAATATGATTTTGGGAAGGTATATTCCTGGAAACTCCATTATCCACCAACTAGATCCTCGTGGGAAGTTGCTCTCAATGTTTTTATTCATATTTCTTCTGTTTTGGGCAAATAATATCCAGACAAATGTTCTTCTCTTTGGTTTTATTTTTGTTTTAATGTATCTAACGAGGATTTCGGTTAGTTTTTATATTAAAGGCTTAAAATCAATGATTTTTATCATTGCTTTTACAACTATTTTTCAATTATTTGCGACCTCTCAAGGAACTATTTTGTATCAATGGTGGTTTTTTAAATTAACCGACCAAGGATTGATGCAAGCCGCCATCATATTTTGTAGATTTATTTTAATTATTTTTTATTCGACGATTTTAACAGTGACGACGACACCATTGAGTTTAGCAGATGCTGTTGAAAAGATCCTTACACCACTAAAAATTATTAAGGTTCCGGCTCATGAGATTGGGTTAATGCTATCTATGAGTTTGCGCTTTGTTCCAACCTTAGTAGATGATACGAATCGAATCATGAATGCGCAAAGGGCGCGTGGTGTTGATTTTGGTGAAGGAAATCTATTAAAAAGGATCCGTTCCTTTATTCCGATCCTCATTCCTCTATTTGCTTCTAGTTTTAAACGCGCAGATGCATTAGCAATTGCGATGGAAGCGAGAGGGTACAAAGGCGGTGAGGGACGAACACGCTATCGGACTCTGCAGTGGGGAGTAAAAGATACCCTAGCATTGCTCGTTATTCTGTGTCTCATGTTGATAGTTTTTTATCTAAAAAATGGATAGAGCTAGTTGTATTGGTTCAAAAATAAGGAAAAAGCGCTATACAAAGCGCTTTTTACATTAAATTCACATATTCTTGTAACATTTGTAATATATTCTACAATAAACTGTAACATTTTGTGTGTATGATAGAATTATGTTCGAAAGGAGAATAGAATTCATGAACAGTAAAAAGTTCCAATGGACAGTCACTTCCCTACTTTCAGCAGCATCACTTTTCATTTCTGGTATTGCTACAGTGAATGCTGAAACTTACGAAGTGAAGTCTGGAGATACTCTATCAAAAATTGCACTAGAAAATAACACTTCAGTAGAAAATATTATTGCATCTAACAATCTGACCAATGAAGATTTGATCTATGCAGGACAAATTATTGAGTTAGGTGAGCGTTCAAAATCTATGATTGATAAAGTTGCTCCACAAGAGCAAGCAAAACCTGCTGAAAGTGCACCTACAGCAACTGCAACAGCACAAACTGCTCAAAAACAAACAACTTATGCAGCAAATGCTGCAGTGACTTCTGCACAATCAACAAATGGTGGAATTGTTCTATCAAATGGGAATACTGCTGGAGAACAAGGATCTTATGCAGCTGCTCGTATAGCTGAAATGACTGGCGTACCTGCTTCTACTTGGGAAGCAATTATTGCCCGTGAATCAAATGGTCAAGTAAATGCAGCAAATGCTTCTGGTGCTAGTGGGTTGTTCCAAACAATGCCAGGTTGGGGTTCAACTGCAACAGTTGATGATCAAATCCAGTCTGCATACAATGCATATAGCTCACAAGGTTTATCAGCTTGGGGTTATTAAAAAATAGGTTTACAATTTGTAAACCTATTTTTTTAATGTCTCAAGAATATCAAGTGGAGAGTGACAAATAAAATCTGGTGAGTAAAGAAGTAGCTCTTCAAGATCTCCAAATCCCCAAGTGACTGCCATGGTTTTTATACCAACTGCTTGACCTCCAATGAGGTCAAATTTTGTGTCCCCAATAATCACTGTCTCCTCTTTTGGAAGGTCATTGCTTGACAAGGCGTATCGAATGACATCGGCTTTGTGGATACGATCTGAATTTGATCCATAAATTCCTTTAAAGTATTTAGCGATACCTAAATCTTGACACATCTGTAAAGCAACTGGTTCATGTTTTGAAGTGGTTACATAAAGAGGAATGTTTTCGTCTTGTAATGCTTTCAAAGCTTCTACTATCTGAGGAAACAGAGTTGATTTGTATTGACCTTTTTCATGATAATACTGGCGATAGATCGTCACTGCTTGATCTACCAAAGCTTCAGGAAGAGTAGCTTCAAAACTAGAAATCAAAGGTGGTCCCATAAAACTACGGATGGTTTTGAGATCGGGTTGAGGAACCTTCAAAGTATCGAATGTATGTTGAAAGCTCTCTGTAATTCCCTTGGAACTGTCAACTAATGTTCCATCTAAATCAAAAAATAAGGCTTGCATGTTATTCTCCAAATATCTCTTTTTGTAATCTACGTCCGGTCGGTGTTGCTGCCAATCCTCCTTCAGCTGTTTCTCTAAAGGCAGTCGGAAGACTAGAACCAACTTGGTACATGGCGTCAATAACTTCATCCACAGGTATTTTTGATTCAATACCTGCTAAGGCCATATCAGCAGCAATGAAGGCATAGCTGGCTCCCATTGCGTTTCGTTTGACACATGGAACTTCCACGAGTCCTGCTACTGGATCACAAATGAGGCCAAGCATGTTTTTGATAACAAAACAGACTGCCTGACTCGCTTGATAAGGAGTTCCTCCAGCAGCAAGTGTCAATGCAGCCGCACTCATAGCTGAAGCAGAACCAACTTCTGCTTGACAACCACCTTCTGCACCTGAAATAGAAGCATTATTGGCGATGACTAAACCAAAAGCTCCAGCTGTCAGTAGAAAATCTAGTTGTTGCTGACGGTTTAACCCTAATTTTTGAGTTGCTGCAGTGAGAACTGCGGGAAGGCAGCCAGCAGATCCTGCAGTGGGTGTTGCGCAGACCAGTCCCATCTTAGCATTGTGTTCGTTGACAGCAATAGCATTCTTCGCTGCGGTTAGGACGGTCAAGTCAGATAACGTTTTTCCTGATTTGATATAGCGATCTAATTTTGCGGCATCCCCACCGGTTAACCCACTACGAGAGTGGTTTTCATTTAACCCTAACCTTACAGAATCAATCATCACTTCTAAATTACGGGTCATTAATCGTAGGACTTCTTCTCGTTCACGACCAGTTAGTTCAAATTCAGTCGCAATCATTAACTCTGCGACGTTTCCTTGGTATTGCGTGCTTGCTTGTTCTACGAGGTCTACAATTGAATAAAACATATGAACTCCTTATTTGAAAAAGTTGACATTATGAAGATGAGGAATTTTACGGATATCGTCGATCGCTGCTTCACAACTCCTTGAGTCAACTTCTATAATCATAATCGCTTTTTCTCCAGCTTTTTCCCGCGTCACATTCATTTGTGCAATGTTAATATCATAGCGAGAAAGAGCTTCTGTCACATGAGCGATCATTCCAGGGACGTCCTGGTGAACAATGATAATGGTTGGAGTATTCATATTTAGCGAGATAGCAAAGCCATTTAACTCAGTAACCTGTATGTTCCCACCACCAATTGAGATTCCAGTGACAGAAATCGTTTTATGATCATTTTTAACAGTAATAGTCGTTGTGTTTGGGTGAGGAGCATTGCTTTCTTTTTGAATAGACCAAACAATCCGAATGCCTCGTTCATGTGCAATTTTTAGACTATCTGGGATTCTAGGATCATCCGTGTCCATTCCTAAGATGCCCGCTACTAAGGCTAAATCTGTTCCATGACCACGATAGGTTTTGGCGAAGGAATTAAATAATTGGAACTCAACTTCTTTTGGTTCCTCTCCAAAGATAGAAGAAACAATTTTACCAATTCGAACAGCACCTGCAGTGTGACTACTGGATGGGCCGATCATCACAGGTCCAATAATATCAAAAACTGATTGGAATTTTAAAGAGTTCATGCTCTGCTCCTTTGTGATCACTTTACTTCATTATATCAGATATGGCTGATGATTTCTTCTATTTTTCCCGAAATATCTGAGAAATCTTAAAGGGAACTTAAAGCATTTATATTATCCTTGATTTTTAGTATTTCTAACATCTGACTGAAATATTTGACACATTATTTCAATAAATATGAAATATTTCTTGTGTAGTATAGAGGTATACCAATAAAGGAGTACATAATAATGAATAAAAAACAAATGATGAAACGAATGATTGGACTTAGTTTACTTGCAGGACTTTTCCTTCCAATTGTAGCGAATGCAGATTCTTATACTGTAAAATCAGGTGATACTTTATCAGCTATTGCTAAAGAGAAGAACACAACGGTTGATGCAATTGCTAAGAAAAATAAGATTAGTAACGTGAATCTCATCTCAGTTGGTCAAGTTCTTGAGATTGAAGATGCAAATACAACGCAGAAAACTACGGAGCAAGCTCCTGCTAGTAAAACGGATACTACACAAGCAACAACTACTGTCTCTGCTTCAGATGGCTTGAGTGCGGAAGATGCAGCTGCTAAGGAATGGATTGCCCAAAAAGAGTCAAGTGGTAGTTATACAGCACAAAATGGCCAATATTATGGTCGTTACCAATTGACTATCACTTATTTGAATGGTGATTTATCACCTGCAAACCAAGAAAAAGTGGCCAATCAATATGTTGTCAACCGTTATGGATCATGGTCAGCAGCTAAAAATTTCTGGTTAGCAAATGGTTGGTATTAAATTCGTTTAAAAAGAGTTCTTGAATAGGACTCTTTTTTAATTTACAGACCTGTAAACCCATCGATAATGATCAACAAAAAAAATAGTAAGATGCTTGTTTTCTAATATAAAGCGTGTTAAAATGGTAACTGCTCAAAACGACCTTCAATCGTTGAAGCAAACCACGACCTTCAATCGTGAGAAACGAAAAGATGGGAGAAACCTATGAGTGATAACTCGAAAACACGTGTTGTTGTTGGTATGAGTGGTGGTGTGGATTCATCTGTAACAGCTTTATTATTAAAGCAACAGGGTTACGATGTCATCGGCATCTTCATGAAAAACTGGGATGATACAGACGAAAATGGCGTCTGTACAGCTACAGAAGATTACAAAGATGTAGCAGCGGTTGCAGACCAAATTGGCATTCCTTACTATTCTGTCAACTTTGAGAAAGAATACTGGGATCGTGTCTTTGAATATTTCCTTGCTGAATACCGTGCAGGTCGCACACCAAATCCGGATGTCATGTGTAATAAGGAAATCAAATTTAAGGCCTTTCTAGATTATGCTATGACACTCGGTGCCGATTATGTAGCGACAGGGCACTATGCGCGCGTGGTGCGCGATGAGGATGGCATTGTCCATATGTTACGTGGCGTTGACAACGGGAAGGACCAAACTTATTTCTTAAGCCAGCTGTCACAAGAACAACTTCAAAAAACCATGTTCCCATTGGGACATTTGGAAAAGCCAGAGGTTCGTCGTCTAGCTGAAGAAGCTGGATTAGCAACAGCTAAAAAGAAAGACTCAACTGGGATTTGCTTTATCGGAGAAAAGAATTTCAAAGAATTTCTAGGGAACTACCTTCCTGCCCAACCAGGTCGAATGATGACTATCAATGGACGAGATATGGGTGAACATGCTGGTTTGATGTATTACACAATCGGTCAACGGGGTGGACTTGGAATTGGTGGCCAACAAGGTGGAGACAATGCTCCATGGTTTGTAGTTGGGAAAGACCTCAGTCAAAATATTCTTTATGTCGGTCAATGCTTCTATCATGAAGCATTGATGTCAACAAGTTTACAGGCTAGTCAAGTTCACTTTACACGAGATATGCCAGAAGAGTTTACATTAGAGTGTACAGCTAAGTTCCGCTATCGTCAGCCTGACTCCAAGGTGACTGTACACGTTAAAGGTGACAAGGCAGAAGTGATTTTCGCAGAACCTCAACGAGCCATTACACCAGGACAAGCTGTTGTCTTTTACGACGGTGAAGAGTGTCTAGGCGGTGGCTTGATTGACAATGCTTATCGGGATGGAAAAGTTTGTCAGTATATTTAAATTGACAAATTTTCTCAATTTGCTACAATAATAAAAGCAATAGAAATGATGGTCAAAGCTCATGGATGTTGCAGGCTTTTTTGTCCTGCACTTCTCAGAGTTTTGACTATTTTTGTGTGATTTCGAAAGGAAGTAAAATGAGGCAACAGGATTTTCGGACGAAAATAGGTTCTACTGTTTTTGGCGTGAGAGCGACTGCTTTGATTGTAAAAGATAATCGCTTGTTCGTCATAGAAGATGAGGACGGCTGTTATACAATCGGAGGTGCTATTCAAGTCAATGAAACTACAGAAGATGCTGTAGTTCGGGAAGTCAAAGAGGAACTTGGTGTCACATCTACAGCAGGGCCGTTAGCTTTCGTGGTTGAAAATCACTTTGAACAAGCTGGAATCCACTACCATAACATTGAATTTCATTATTTGGTGGACTTGCTAGAAGATGCACCTTTGGTCATGCAGGAAGATACAAAGCAATTACCTTGCCGTTGGATTGCTTTAGATGATTTACATACTGTTGACCTGAAACCAGCCTTTTTAAAATCGGCCCTACCAGAATGGGACGGAAAATTACGACACATCCATCTTGAAAAATAGGAGAAAAAATGACTTATAATTTTATTGAAGAATACGATATCATTGTAATCGGTGCGGGGCATGCGGGAGTAGAAGCCTCTCTAGCTGCTAGCCGTATGGGTTGTAAGGTCTTACTTGCGACTATTAACATTGAAATGCTGGCTTTTATGCCTTGTAATCCCTCTATCGGTGGTTCTGCTAAGGGGATTGTCGTGCGTGAAGTCGATGCCCTCGGTGGAGAAATGGCGAAAAATATCGACAAGACCTACATCCAAATGAAAATGCTCAATACTGGTAAAGGTCCTGCGGTTCGTGCACTTCGGGCTCAAGCAGATAAAGAACTTTACTCAAAAGAAATGCGGAAAACAGTTGAAAACCAAGAAAACCTTACCCTTCGTCAGACCATGATTGATGAGATTTTGGTGGAAAATGGCAAGGTTGTAGGTGTTCGTACAGCGACTCACCAAGAGTATGGGGCGAAGGCTGTTATTGTCACTACTGGGACAGCTTTACGCGGAGAAATTATCATTGGAGATCTCAAGTATTCATCAGGACCTAATCATAGTCTAGCTTCTATCAATTTGGCCGATAATCTCAAACAGCTAGGATTAGAAATTGGACGTTTCAAAACAGGGACACCACCTCGTGTAAAGGCGTCGTCAATTAATTATGACGAAACGGAAATTCAACCCGGAGATGAAGCTCCAAATCATTTTTCTTATACATCGCGTGATGAAGATTATGTAAAGGATCAAGTTCCTTGTTGGTTGACTTACACGAATGGGCATAGCCATGAAATTATCCAGAATAATTTACACCGGGCACCTATGTTTACAGGGGTTGTAAAGGGAGTAGGTCCTCGCTATTGTCCGTCCATTGAGGATAAAATTGTCCGTTTTGCTGACAAAGAACGTCATCAACTATTCTTAGAACCAGAGGGACGAAACACAGAAGAAGTCTATGTTCAAGGGCTGTCAACAAGTTTACCAGAGGATGTTCAGCGGGATCTCGTCCATTCTATTAAGGGACTTGAGAAGGCTGAAATGATGCGTACGGGTTATGCAATTGAGTATGATATGGTCTTGCCTCATCAATTGCGCGCAACTTTGGAAACCAAGAAAATTTCAGGTCTCTTTACAGCTGGCCAAACCAATGGAACGTCTGGCTATGAGGAGGCTGCTGGTCAAGGGATTATTGCAGGGATCAATGCAGCTCTAAAAATCCAAGGAAAACCGGAACTCATTTTGAAACGCAGTGATGGTTATATTGGGGTCATGATCGATGATTTGGTAACAAAGGGAACGATCGAACCGTATCGTTTGTTAACAAGCCGTGCAGAATACCGTCTGATTTTGCGTCATGATAATGCCGATATGCGCTTGACAGAAATGGGACGAGCAATTGGATTGGTAGATGATGAACGTTGGCAACGTTTCGAAACCAAGAAGTATCAGTTTGAAAACGAGATGAAGCGTTTAGATAGCATTAAGTTAAAGCCTGTAAAGGAAACCAATGAAAAGGTTGCTGCAATGGGCTTTAAACCATTGACAGATGCTGTCACTGCTAAAGAATTCTTGCGACGACCAGAAGTCTCTTACCAAGATGTGGTAGAATTTATCGGTCCTGCAGCTGAAGAACTGGATGATAAAATCATTGAATTGATTGAAACTGAAATTAAATATGAAGGCTATATTTCAAAAGCAATGGACCAAGTCGAAAAAATGAAGCGTATGGAAGAAAAACGAATTCCTGCGAATATTGACTGGGATGATATTGACTCTATTGCAACCGAAGCGCGTCAAAAATTTAAATTAATTAATCCAGAAACGATTGGTCAAGCAAGTCGTATCTCAGGTGTCAATCCAGCGGATATCTCTATTTTAATGGTTTACTTGGAAGGTAAATCTCGTAGTATCTCCAAAAACAAAGCAAACCACTAATCAAATGGGGCTGAGATGATGTTTCAGCCTCAATTTTATGGATTGAAATCTGTTGTTGCTGTTTACACAGTTGTAAACCTTGTTTACAAAGTAGTGAAGCCGAGGAAGAGCTTTTACAGGTCGATCTTCTCTGTAATATAGAGAGAAACCTCGCTTTTTACCTCTATTTATGGTATAATTCCGAGAAGAGGTTTATGATGAAAAAATTTCGTTTATCGTTCATCCATTATGTGTTAATTGGTTTTATTTCATTTGCAATTTTAGCAATTTTTTTAAGAATCTTTGGCAAAGGCTATGTAACTCTCATTGCAATTTTTTTAGTCTTAGCTGGATTGATTGCTTTATTTGAATACCAGTTACAAATTTCAGAGTTAGATGAATTAGAACAAATACAATATGTTAACCATCAGGCAGAAAGCGGATTAGCATCACTCCTTGATAAAATGCCTGTTGGAGTTATCAAGATTAATGAAGAATCAAATGAAGTAGAGTGGTTCAACCCTTATGCTGAATTGATTTTTTCAACAGATGATGGAGACTTTGATGTTGAATCCTTGAAAAAGTTACTCAATACTCTGTTTGAGGATAAAGGTCATTATGTCACTGTAGCCGATAAGAAATATTCTGTTTACTTTGATCAGACGTCTAGTGTTGTTTACTTTTTTGATGTTTCAAGTGAGTATGAAGCAACTGTGGGATTGGTGACAACTCGTCCCGTTATCGGTATTATTTCTGTTGATAACTATGATGATCTAGAAGATGTCATTTCAGACTCTGATATTAGCAATATCAATAGTTTTATTGCCAACTTTGTAGAAGAGTTTACAGCTCATTACCATATGTTTTACAGACGTGTGGGGATGGATCGTTTCTATTTGTTTACAGACTACACGGTCTTAGAACAGTTGATGGAATCAAAATTTTCTGTCATCGATCAATTCCGTGAAGAAGCTAAAAATCGTGAGCTACCTATTACCTTAAGTATGGGATTCTCGTATGGTGACGGGGAGCATGATGAGATTGGTAAAGTGGCTCTCTTGAACCTAAACCTTGCGGAAGTTCGTGGTGGGGATCAAGCGGTTGTCAAAGAAAATGATGAACAGAAAAACCCTATTTTCTTTGGTGGGGGAACAGCTTCGGCTGTGAAGCGGACTCGGACTCGCACACGCGCTATGATGACAGCTATTTCGGATAAGATTAAATCCGTTGATCAAGTTTTCATTGTTGGGCATAGAAACTTGGATATGGACGCTTTAGGAGCGTCTGTGGGAATGCAGTTTTTCTCTAGCAATATTTTGGCTTCCTCTTATGTGGTCTATGACCCGCATGCAATGGCTAGTGATATTTCAAGAGCAATTGCGAAACTAGAAGAAGAGCAGGTAACGAAAATCCTTCCCCTAGAGGAAGCCATGCAAATGGTGACGGATCGCTCTTTGTTAATTATGGTTGACCATTCTAAGACAGCCTTGACTCTTTCTAAAGAGTTTTATCAGGAATTTCAACAGATTATTGTCATTGATCATCACCGTCGGGATGATGATTTCCCTGAAAATGTTTTGATCACCTATATTGAAAGTGGAGCAAGTAGTGCGAGCGAATTGGTTAGTGAGCTGATTCAGTTCCAGAAGTCGAAAAAAAATCGGTTGACGAAGATTCAAGCTAGTGTCTTGATGGCTGGAATCATGCTGGATACTAAGAACTTCTCCACACGTGTTACAAGTCGGACCTTTGATGTGGCGAGTTACCTTCGCTCAAGAGGTAGTGATAGTGTAGCCATCCAGGAGATCTCTGCGATTCAGTTTGATGAGTACCGCGAAGTGAACGAACTGATCTTGACTGGTGAAAAGATTTTGCCACATATCATCGTAGCTTGTGCCAATACGACTAAAGCCTATGATTCAGTAACCATTAGTAAAGCTGCTGATAGTATGCTAGCCATGTCTGAGGTGGAAGCAACCTTTGTCATTGCTTGTAATCAAAGTGGAACTGTCTCGATTTCTGCACGAAGTCGAAGTAAAGTTAATGTACAGCGTATCATGGAACAGCTTGGCGGAGGAGGTCATTTCAACTCGGCAGCTTCTCAAATTGAGGGTCAAGATTTGATGAGTATTCGTCAACAACTGATTGAGACTATTGAAAACGAAGTAACTATTGAAAAGGAGAATGTAGAATGAAAGTTATTTTCTTAGCGGATGTAAAAGGTAAAGGTAAAAAAGGCGAAATTAAAGAAGTGCCTACTGGTTATGCACAAAACTTTTTGATCAAGAAAAATCTTGCGAAAGAAGCCAATGCCCAAGCAATCGGTGAACTTCGTGGAAAGCAAAAGTCAGAAGAAAAAGCGCATGCTGAATTGTTAGCGGAAGCGCAAAAGATTAAAGCAAAATTAGAAGAAGAAGCAACTGTTGTTCAATTCACTGAAAAAATTGGGCCAGATGGCCGTACTTTCGGCTCTATTACCAATAAAAAGATTGCAGAAGAACTTGAGAAGCAATTTGGCATTAAAATTGATAAACGTCATATCCAAGTTTCCTCTCCAATTCGTTCAACAGGTTTGATTGACGTCCCTGTAAAAATTTATCAAGATGTTACAGGTGTGATTAATATTCGTGTAAACGAAGGGTAAACACGATCGATAGAAAGGTTTTTTTTATGGCTGAGATAGAGGAATTACGAACACAACCTCAGGATATCCAAGCGGAGCAATCAGTGTTGGGAGCCATCTTTATTGATGAGGGGAAATTGGTCTTTGTTCGTGAATATATCGAGCCTGGCGATTTCTTTAAGTACTCGCACCGTTTGATTTTTAAAGCCATGATCGATCTAGCTGACCGCGGGGATGCGATTGATGCGACGACTGTTCGAAATATTTTAGATAGTCAGGGGGATCTCCAAAATATTGGCGGTCTCTCCTATTTGGTAGAAGTCATTAATTCGGTACCAACTTCAGCTAACGCGGAGTATTACGCGAAGATTGTTGCCGAAAAAGCTGTCTTACGTCGATTGATCTCTCGATTAACGGAAAGTATTAATCAAGCTTATGATGGTGCAAGCCCTTCAGATGAAATCATTGCGGGTGCTGAAAAAGCTCTGATTGATGTTAGTGAAAACGCAAATCGTAGTGGATTTAAAAATATTCGAGACATCTTGAATATAAATTTTGGTAGCTTAGAAGCCCGCTCGCTTCAAACCTCTGATATTACGGGTATTGCGACAGGCTATCGCGATTTGGACCATATGACGACGGGGCTACATGAGGAAGAGTTGATTATTTTAGCGGCTCGTCCTGCAGTAGGAAAAACAGCCTTTGCTCTAAATATTGCTCAAAATATCGGGACAAAGTTGGATAAGACAGTGGCTATTTTCTCATTAGAAATGGGTGCTGAAAGTTTGGTAGACCGGATGCTAGCTGCTGAAGGCTTAATTGAATCCCATTCGATTCGTACAGGTCAATTGACGGATGAAGAGTGGCGAAAATATGCCATTGCTCAAGGAAATTTGGCCAATGCGAGTATTTACATCGATGACACTCCAGGAATTCGGATCACTGAGATTCGTTCGAGAGCAAGAAAATTAGCGCAGGAAACAGGTAATCTCGGTCTTATTCTGATTGACTACCTGCAGCTGATTACAGGGACTGGAAGAGAAAACCGTCAACAGGAAGTTTCAGAAATTTCCCGTCAGTTAAAGATTTTGGCTAAGGAACTAAAAGTTCCCGTTATTGCTTTGAGTCAGCTATCACGTGGTGTGGAACAGCGCCAAGACAAACGTCCTGTTCTTTCTGATATTCGTGAATCTGGATCGATTGAGCAGGATGCGGATATTGTTGCTTTCTTGTACCGTGATGATTATTATGATCGAGCTGGTGAAGAGGACGAAGATGGAATGCCCAATAATACGGTTGAAGTGATTATTGAGAAAAACCGTTCAGGTGCGCGTGGGACAGTCGAATTAATATTCCAAAAGGAATACAATAAATTCTCAAGTATTTCAAAGAGAGAGGATCAATAAGATGAGTGATGCATTTACAGATGTTGCAAAAATGAAAAAAATTAAGGAAGAAATTAAGGCCCATGAAGGACAAGTGGTTGAAATGACGCTTGAAAATGGACGGAAACGTCAAAAAAATAAATTTGGACGCTTGATTGAGGTCTATCCTTCTTTATTTATTATCGAGTATACGAACGACAATAGTTTACCAGGTGAACCGGCCAATACATACGTGGAGTCTTACACCTATTCAGATATTTTAACAGAGAAGAATTTAATTCGTTATTTGGATTAATTCCTTGCTTTTATCGTCTAAAACAGTTATTATAATAAATACATATGGGAGTCTGTGTACAGTCTGAGAGGAAGTGTAAGCTTCGACCGCACCTGATCTGGGTAATGCCAGCGTAGGAAACAAATGAAATGTATTTTTCGTTATGAGTGACCTTGTGCAATCCGTCTCCTATTTTGGAGGCGTTTTTTATTTGTGAGAAAGGAGGTTACGATGTCTCTTGTAAAAAGATATTCAAAACAGTTGATAGGATTTGCAGGTTTTAGCAGCCTTCTTGTCTTATGGCAGCTAGCAGGATTTTTAAATATCCTCCCCAAATTTGTATTACCAACGCCACTTGAAATTGGGAATGCCTTTGTACGAGATCGAGCTCTCCTGATTCATCACAGTTTGTCTACCCTTCAAGTGGCCTTGATCGGACTTGTTATAGGCGTTCTTCTTGCTGCTGGCTTTGCGATTCTCATGGATAGTTTTCAATGGGTGAATGATCTGGTCTATCCTTTTATGGTTGTGATTCAAACCATTCCGACGATTGCCTTGGCCCCTATCCTGGTTCTTTGGTTTGGTTATGGTATGCTTCCAAAACTGGTTTTGATCATTATTACGGTGGTATTTCCCATCGTAGTCAGTCTGTTAGATGGTTTTCGGCATTGCGATCAAGATATTCTGAGATTGTTTCAGATTATGCAAGCCAATCGCTTTCAGACCTTAGTCCATTATAAAATTCCTGCAGCGCTTCCTTATTTTTTCGCAGGTTTACGTGTGAGTGTTTCCTATGCTTTTATCAGTACGGTCGTTTCAGAATGGTTAGGAGGTTTTGATGGATTGGGGGTCTATATGATCCAATCGAAGAAGTTATTTCAGTATGATACGATGTTTGCGATCATTGTATTGATTTCTGCTATTAGTTTACTTGGTATGTTTCTCGTTGACCAATTAGAACGAACCATTCTAAAATGGAAAAAGGATTGACAAACTTGTAAATGGTGTAAAAATTAAATTGACAAAAATGTAAAAGAGGTATAGCTAATGAAAAAGTCAATAGGTTTATTTTTCTCAATAATATTGGGATTTGTTTTCTTGAGTGCTTGTCAAAATTCTGTCAAGCAATCGTCAAGTGGTTTGAAAAAGATTGATTTTATTCTAGATTGGACCCCGAATACCAATCACACGGGTCTCTATGTAGCAAAGGAAAAAGGGTACTTTAAAGATGCAGGACTGGATGTAGATATAAAACTTCCTCCGGAAGACAGTAGTTCTGATTTGATTATCAATGGGAAAGCTCCATTTGGTATTTATTTCCAAGATTCTATGGCCAAGAAATTGGATAAAGGTGCGGGTATTACCGCTGTTGCAGCTATCGTCGAACACAATACGTCAGGGATTATTTCAAGAAAAGATGCAGCGATCACAAGTCCAAAAGATTTGGTTGGTAAGAAGTATGGTACCTGGAATGATCCGATTGAGTTGGAAATGATCAAATCGATGATGAAAAAAGAAGGGGCTGATTTTAATCAAGTAAAATTGGTTCCAAATAGTGATTCAAATTCCATTACTCCGATTGAAAATAAGGTCTTTGATGCTGCTTGGATTTATCACGGTTGGGATGGAATTTTAGCTGAGCAAAAGGGAATGAAGACCAATTTCTTCTATATGAAAGATTTTGTTCCTGCATTTGACTACTATTCGCCTGTTATTATTGCTAACAATGACTATTTGAAGTCTCATAAAGAGGAAGCAAAAAAATTCATTCAAGCGGTGAAAAAAGGCTACCAATATGCTATAGAGCATCCGGAAGAAGCAGCGGATATCTTGATTAAACAGGCCCCTGCCTTGGCTAACCAGCGTGATTTTGTTCTAGCTTCCCAAAAATATCTTTCCAGTCAATATGCTTCAGACAAGGACAAGTGGGGGCAGTTTGATCCTAAGCGGTGGAATGCTTTTTATGCTTGGGCAAAAGAGCAAGGTTTGGTCTCAAATGACTTAGAAGACAAAGGTTTCACAAATGAATTGGTAGGTGACTGATATTTTAACCGTAAAAGATGTAAGTTTCTCTTTTGGAGATAAAGCAGTTTTAAACAATGTATCACTAGAAGTGCAAAAAGGAGAAATTGTCTCTATTCTAGGTCCGAGTGGGGTAGGGAAATCAACCTTGTTTAATTTAATTGCTGGGATCCTTCCCTTACAAAAGGGCGCTATAGAAGTAGATAATGCTCCTATCTCCTTTGGGAAAGTCAGCTATATGCTACAAAAGGATCTTTTGTTGGAACATAAGACAGTATTGGGAAATATTATTCTTCCCCTTCAATTAAAAAAGATTCCTAAGGAAGAGGCGACATCTACAGCTCTAAAATTGTTAGATGAATTTAAATTGGGAAGTATCGCCAACCTTTATCCTAATGCGCTGAGTGGGGGGATGCGGCAACGGGTGGCGCTATTAAGAACCTACCTTCTGGGTCATTCTGTCTTCCTATTAGATGAAGCTTTTAGTGCCTTAGATGAATTGACAAGGCAGGATCTTTATCACTGGTATCTAGACAGTAAGGAACGTCTTGGTCTCACCACTCTGGTGATCACTCATAGTATCGAAGAAGCTTTGACATTGAGTGACCGGGTCTATATCTTGAATCATAATCCCGGTGAGATTATTGCAGATCTTCCTTTAAAATGGGATCCAGCAACGGATAGGGACTGGCAACAATTGCAATATAAAAAACGAATCATAGAATTATTAGCTGAATTTCATTGAAAATGTTTTGAAGGACTTTACAAAGTTTCTATTCCGTGATAGAATAGAGTTTGTGCGAAATGACAGCAGGACAAAATGAAGCTCGTCAACAGGAAGTCAGCTAGAAAAGTAACCTTTGCTGTTTGGGCGAAGGCTTTCTGAACGAATCAGGTTTGTCTAAAACGTTATTTCCTACAAAAATTATTTTTATAGGAGGACATTTCAAATGTCACGTTATACAGGACCATCTTGGAAACAATCTCGCCGTCTTGGCTTGTCACTTACAGGTACAGGTAAAGAATTGGCACGTCGTAACTACGTACCAGGTCAACACGGACCAAACAACCGTTCAAAATTGTCAGAATACGGTTTGCAATTAGCTGAGAAACAAAAACTTCGTTTCTCTTACGGACTTGGTGAAAAACAATTCCGTAACTTGTTCGTACAAGCTACTAAAGTTAAAGAAGGAACTGTCGGTTTCAACTTCATGCTTCTTTTGGAACGTCGTTTGGATAACGTTGTTTACCGTCTTGGACTTGCGACTACTCGTCGTCAAGCTCGTCAATTCGTTAACCACGGTCACATCCTTGTTGACGGAAAACGTGTTGATATCCCTTCATACCGTGTAACTCCAGGTCAAGTGATCTCAGTTCGCGAAAAATCAGCTAAAGTTCCAGCTATCCTTGAAGCTGTTGAAGCTACAGTTGGACGTCCAGCATTCGTATCATTCGATGCTGACAAACTTGAAGGTTCATTGACTCGCCTTCCAGAACGCGATGAAATCAACCCAGAAATCAACGAAGCACTTGTCGTTGAATTCTACAACAAAATGCTTTAATTTTAAGATATACTTTGCAGAAAGCCTACTACAGTGGGCTTTTTATTTTGTCTTAAAGGGTTGATTTCTGGCTTTGCTCCCCTTTTTGTTTTCTTAAAACCTAAACCTGCTAATAAAAAAACTCCTGATCTAGATCGATCAGGAGAGACTGTTACCGTAACATTTTCATTAAAAATTCAGCCATTTGTTGAGGACTTTCTTTTTTTCCGCGCGAAACCCACATCTGACAGACTCCGAAGAAGGCATTGGTCAGATAGACAGAACTGTAGACTCTTTCAATATCTGTTAATGATTTATGACTATAGCGCTCTTGCAAACTATCAACCAGAAGAATCTGTAATTTATGTCGTAAGAAGGTTTGGATCTCTTTGGTTCCATTCTCTGTCAGAAGAACTGCAAAGAGTGGCTCCTTGGTTAGGAATTCGAACACTTCTGTAATCGCTTGGCGCTTGTCGTCTTGGTGTTTGTCAAAGATATATTCAAGCTTGTGAAAGAGTGCTTGTTGGTAGCGCTCGATCATATCGTACTTGTCTCGATAGTGGGTATAAAAGCTAGAGCGACTAATGCCGGATTCTTGTGCTAACTCAACCGTTGTGATTTGGTCGAATGATTCCTTTTCTAGTAGTCGAACCATCGCCTCCTCGATATTTCGTTTTGTTTTTAATCGTTTATTGCTCTCAGTCATCTGTTAATCCTTTTTGCACAAAATTATACACAGTGTCTAAAAATAAAGATTTCCTACTTGTGAAAATTTCTAGAAACTGTATAATCTATTATATCAGAAATTTAGACAATGTGTATAAAAAGGAGACAAAAAATATGATGAAAGAATGGAAGGCTATTCTTAAAAAGCCAACATTTATCATTGTCATGATTGGAGTTGCTTTGATTCCAGCTCTTTATAATATTATTTTTCTATCTTCCATGTGGGATCCATATAGCCAAGTTTCGGATCTTCCTGTAGCGGTTGTCAATAAGGATCAATCTGCTACATATAATGGACAAAAAATGGAAATCGGGAAAGACATGGTGTCCAATTTGAAGGACAATGACTCACTTGATTTTCATTTTGTAGATGAGAAAGCTGCGAAAGATGGTCTCAAAAATGGCGATTATTATATGATTGTAACCCTGCCTGAGGATCTTTCAAAAAAAGCTAGCTCCATCTTAACCAATCATCCGGAACAGATGACCATTGATTACCAAACATCCAGTGGTCATAGTTTTATCGCAGGGAAAATGAGCGACACTGCGATGACAAAAATGAAGCAGTCAGTGGCTGAAAAAGTGACCAATACGTATACAACAGCTTTATTTTCCAAAATGGGATCGCTTAAAACTGGTATGGGGACAGCGGCAGATGGAAGTGCTAAATTAGCAGATGGTGCAAGTAAATTGGAAGATGGTGGTCAAACACTATCTACTAATTTGAATACATTGGCTCGTTCAAGCTTAGCATTTTCAGATGGTGCGACTACTCTTCGTACAGGTCTAGCAGCCTATACAGATGGTGTTGGTCAATTAGGAAATGGTCTCAATCAAATGGCTGGTCAACTTCCAAATTTGGTATCTGGCGTCAATCAATTAAATAATGGGTTTGGTACTTTTAATACAGGCTTGATGGCTTACGCTACCGGAGTGGATCGATTAGGAAATGGTCTCAATCAAATGGCGAGTCAAACCCCTCAGTTGGCTTCAGGAGTTGGTCGGTTAACCAGCGGTATGGGGACCCTCAATGACGGTCTTGGGAATTATACCAATGGCGTGCGTCAATTGAATTCGGGTCTATCTAACTTTTCAAATGGTTTAGTGACCTATACAAATGGCGTTGCTACTTTATCAGAGGGAGCAGGTCAATTAAGTAGTCAATCCGCTACTCTTCGAAATGGGGTTTCTCAATTAGAATCAGGTATTCAAACATTATCAAGTCAGCTACAAGCTTCTACAAGCCAATCAGCTCAGATTGATCAATTGGCAGCTGGTTTGAACCAATTAAATGCAGCGATTCAAAATGCTTCGGTAGATACCAGTCAACTTTCATCTGGCTTGACGAGTATTGCGAATTCAGCTCAATCAATCCTTGCTTCAGCCCAAGCGGATCGTGCAAATGCCCTTGCAAGTGTACAAGGGACAGCAGCCTATCAAGCAATGACAGCTGACCAACAAGCGGAAATCAATGCGGCGATCTCATCGAGCCCAAGCTCGAGTGAAACGGCGGCTCAAGGAATCTTGACTACGATTCAAACGATCCAAAGTAGTTTGAATACAGGAAATAGCTTGACACAACTGCAAACGGCAGCCAATCAAGTTTTACCAACAGCTTCTTCTACCTTGACAGACTTGTCAAGTGGCTTGTCTAAGATTCAATCCGCAGTTAGTGGACAATTGTTGCCAGCTAGCCAAACCATCAGTCAAGGGATCGGCGCTTATACAGCTGGTGTCGATAAAATCGCTAATGGAGCAACCCAACTTCAGACGAATAGCAGTACTTTAACAAATGGGGCTAGTCAGTTAGCAGCAGGTGTTGGTCAACTAGATAGTAAATCATCAGAATTACTTGCAGGAAGCAATCAATTAGCTTCTGGTCTAGGTGAGTTAAATGGGAAGATGCCTGCCTTGACATCAGGCATGAATCAACTGGCTTCAGGAGCGACCCAATTAACAGGTAAGTCGGGTGAATTGGTTGCTGGTGCTGGAAAATTAGCTGACGGTGTAGGGCAATTGAACAGCAAAACTCCAGAGTTGGCAGGTGGTGTCAACAAACTTGTCACTGGTGTCAATCAGTTGACAGAAAAATCAGGTCAATTGGTGACTGGTGCTGATAAACTAGCCGACGGTGCAAATCAAATCTCAGATGGGTCCAGCAAATTAGCAGCAGGTGGCCAAACATTGACAAATGGTTTAGGTGAATTAGCAACAGGAAGCCAAACCTTGAGTCAAGGATTAAACGATGCTAAGGGACAATTGAATGTGGCTACAACTGAAAAAGAAAACGCTAAAACCTTAGCAGATCCTGTCACTTTGTCTAAAACAGACCGTGACAATGTCCCGGTGAATGGTGTCGGAATGGCTCCTTATATGATCTCTGTAGCACTCTTTGTTTGTGCCTTGTCAACCAATATGATCTTTGCAAAATTGCCATCCGGTCGTCATCCTGAAAGTCGCTGGGCATGGTTTAAATCTCGCTTTGAGGTCAACGGAACGATTGCGGTGATTGCAGGAGTCTTGGTCTATGGTGCCGTTCACTTGATTGGTTTATCAGCTAATCATGAGATGTCTACTCTCTTCCTTTGTGTGATTGGTAGTGTGGCCTTCATGTCTATCGTGACTGCTTTGACAACATGGCAAAGAAAGATCGGTGCTTTCCTTTCCTTGATCCTCTTGCTCTTGCAATTGGCTTCTAGTGCAGGAACCTATCCTCTTGCTTTGACAAATGGCTTTTTCCAAGCCATTCATCCATTCTTGCCAATGAGCTATACCGTTTCTGGTCTTCGTCAAACGATTTCGATGACAGGAGAAATTGGAAATCAAGTGGCCTTCCTTCTGATGACTATTGCTCTTTTTGCAGGGCTAGGAATGTGGTTCTATAATCCAAAACAATATGAAGAGGACTAATCTTCGGGAACTCCCAACAGAATGTGTTGGGAGTTTTTTGTTTCATGTGAAACAAGAGGCTGGGACAAAAGTCCTAGCCTCTCAATTGTTTTTGGATTGTCGAGCAAGACGCAGTGGTTGAGTGGGCTCTACTACGCTGATTTCATCAGCTT
>JAGZZN010000071.1 GCA_018377375.1 Streptococcus parasanguinis | reverse complement strand
ATTTAGTACTATTTGTTGCCTCTACAAATATTTCTCCACTATTTATATTGATTGGTATGGATAGAACGAGTGATATTTACGCTTTTACACTTCGATACATTTTAATGGAGTTAATAATTCTACTTCTGATTAATGTTATGATCACAAGTACAAGTGAGAAACTTCAGAAAGTATTTTCTCTCTTGCTCATTTTATCTTCTCTTGTTGTGATAGGTGCAGTATACTCTTTCATCTCTCGTATAAGCTTTTACGGTCTCTTTTATCTTCTCTTATCGATTTATATTGCTTGTCGTGTTTTTGGTTTGCTTGAGAAAGTTGCAGATGGCTGGGAGTTCAAGGTGAAAGTACAAGATCTATCATCTATTGAAACTAAACCAGAGATGGAATACCCTCAAGTAGAAGGAGACATAGATGTACACGATCAGTTGAATGCTGATATACAATCAAACAATGATAAAGAAAATTCGCCAAAGAGGATCATTCTTCATTCGTCTTGGTTATGGAGCGCCCTTATAATAGTAGTCTGTCACCTTGGTATTATGATTTTTCCTTTATTTTTAGGAAACCCCATGTATCTACTGATCTTATATATTGGTGCCATCCATTATATTTGTTTTATGATTGCGACTATATTACTTTTCATAGGTATGAGAAAAGGAAGTAAAGGACTCCTAAATGCGGCAGCTATCTCATTTATTATTTCCATTATAGGTACGCTAGATCCTTATTGGACAGGTCCAAATATTTTATCCTTGGTTTTAGGAGTCCTGGTATTTATTGGAGGTATATTATTTAAAAATGGAGACTGAGTAAAGTAGATAGGGTTGAAAATTTTTAAAGAACTGTTATCATTTAAGTAGATGGTAGGTTTTCGAGTACCCATCGGTACGCGGACGCCTACCATTTTTGAAGATAAAAAAAGCACCGTGTGAGGGTGCTAGATCTTGCCTGCTGAACTCGTCAATTGATAGATACCCTACGGGGTATTTTTTGTGAACTTTTTAGGAACTTTGAGGACTGTTTAAGTCAGTTTAACTGGGTATTGCATAGACCGAAAAAGCTGATTTAATGGGCTTTTTGAAAAATCATTTTCCATATCATATGTAATGTGTTATAATGAAGTGTTATATGGTCCCGATAAGGTGGTAGAAATCTTCTATCAGTACTTTGTAACTCTATAACAATATTTTTTAAGGGGGGACATTTTTATGTCAGAACGTAAACTTTTCACGTCTGAATCAGTATCTGAGGGGCATCCAGATAAGATTGCAGACCAAATTTCAGATGCTATTTTAGATGCTATTTTAGAGCAAGATCCAGAAGCTCACGTAGCTGCCGAAACAGCTGTTTATACTGGTTCCGTGCATGTCTTTGGTGAGATTTCAACGACTGCTTATGTGGATATTAACCGTGTGGTTCGTGATACCATTGCAGAGATTGGTTATACTAATACGGAATATGGATTCTCTGCTGAGACTGTAGGAGTACACCCATCTTTGGTGGAACAATCTCCTGATATTGCCCAAGGGGTTAATGAAGCCTTGGAAGTTCGTGGAAATGCAGATCAAGATCCACTTGATTTGATCGGAGCAGGAGACCAAGGTCTCATGTTTGGTTTTGCGGTGGATGAAACAGAAGAACTCATGCCATTGCCAATTTCACTCAGCCACAAGTTGGTTCGTCGTTTGGCAGAGCTTCGTAAGTCTGGGGAAATCAGCTATCTTCGTCCAGATGCCAAGTCACAAGTTACTGTTGAGTACGATGAAAACGACCGCCCAGTGCGCGTGGATACAGTGGTTATTTCAACTCAACACGATCCAGATGTCAGCAATGAACAAATCCACGAAGATGTGATTAACAAGGTCATCAAAGAAGTGATTCCAGCTTCTTATCTAGATGAGGAAACCAAATTCTTCATCAATCCAACTGGTCGTTTCGTTATCGGAGGACCTCAAGGGGACTCAGGTTTGACAGGTCGTAAGATCATCGTGGATACTTATGGTGGTTATTCACGTCACGGTGGTGGTGCCTTCTCTGGTAAAGATGCCACTAAGGTAGACCGTTCTGCTTCTTATGCAGCTCGCTACATTGCCAAAAACATCGTAGCGGCAGGTCTTGCTAAGAAAGCAGAAGTGCAATTGGCTTATGCCATTGGGGTTGCTCAACCTGTCTCTGTTCGTATTGATACCTTCGGTACTGGAACAGTCGCTGAAAGTAAGCTTGAAAAAGCAGCACGTGAGCTCTTTGATCTTCGTCCTGCAGGGATTATCCAAATGCTAGATTTGAAACGTCCAATCTATCGTCAAACAGCGGCTTATGGCCATATGGGACGGACAGATATTGACCTTCCATGGGAATGTTTGGACAAGGTAGAAGCCTTGAAAGAAGCTGTAAAATAATTAGTTGAAATGGAAAAGTTAGGATCAAGTTGATCCTAGCTTTTTTTCGTTTTGAAAATTCCTACAGATGGAAAAATAGGTCAATCTGTGGTATAATAGATGCAGTATTTTGAATACGTTGTCCCTTTTATTTCCGTTACCAAAAACGATAGTAAAAGGAAAAAAGACTTGAAAGAGCTAATAAATTATTAAGATGAAAAAAATTGTAATAAATGGTGGTCGCCCTCTAAAAGGAGAGGTGACCATTAGTGGTGCAAAAAATAGTGTAGTAGCCCTGATTCCGGCGACCATTCTGGCGGATGATATCGTGACCCTTGATGGGGTACCGGATATCTCCGACGTGGCGAGTCTGATTGAAATCATGACCATCATGGGGGCTAAGATCGAGCGCAAAGAAGACAGTTTGATCATTGATCCACGTGGGGTGAAGAATATGCCCATGCCATTTGGAAAAATCAACAGTCTGCGAGCTTCCTATTATTTCTATGGCAGTTTGTTAGGGCGTTATGGTCAAGCAACTGTTGGACTACCTGGTGGGTGTGACCTTGGCCCACGTCCGATCGATTTGCATTTGAAGGCCTTTGAAGCGATGGGAGCCGCTATGACCATGGATGGCTCTAGTATGAAACTTGCGACTGATGGCAAGCCTCTTCAAGGAGCTAACATCTACATGGATACTGTTAGTGTCGGTGCAACGATCAATACGATTTTAGCAGCAGTCAAGGCTGAAGGTCGGACAGTGATCGAAAATGCTGCGCGGGAACCTGAAATTATCGATGTGGTGACCTTGCTCAATAACATGGGAGCTCATATTCGTGGAGCAGGGACAGATATTATTATCATTGATGGTGTTCCGCATTTGCATGGAACGAGACATCAAGTAATTCCGGATCGCATCGAAGCTGGAACCTATATTGCCCTTGCAGCTGCTATTGGAGAAGGTATCCAGATCAATAATGTCCTGTATGAGCATTTAGAGAGCTATATTGCAAAGTTAGAGGAAATGGGTGTGCGCATGACCATTTCTGAAGATAGTATCTTTGTAGAAAAGCAGACGGGCTTGAAGGCCATCCAGATCAAAACGTCTCCTTATCCTGGTTTTGCGACTGATTTGCAACAACCGATCACACCTTTGCTCTTAACGGCTGCAGGACGTGGTCGAATTGTTGATACGATTTATGAAAAACGGGTCAACCATGTGCCAGAATTGGCTAAAATGGGGGCCACCATTTCGACCTTGAACGACCACATTATCTATGAAGGGCCAAATCAACTGACAGGATCCAGTGTGAAAGCGACGGATCTTCGAGCTGGTGCGGCTTTAGTGATTGCCGGTCTCATGGCTTCTGGAACAACAGAAATTACAAATGTGGAATACATCCTTCGCGGGTATTCAGATATTATTCATAAATTGACCCAACTTGGAGCAGACATCCAGTTGGTCGAGGAATAGTGACAGAACTAGGGATCTGATAGTGGCGGCTGGATACACGAACAATGGAGTTTGAAATGAATATTTGGACGCACTTAGCTGCCTATTCACTAATTGAAACACAAAGGTTGTATTTACGACCTTTTCTCTTTGAGGATGCGGAAGATTTTTATAAGATTGCTTCGAATCCTGATAACCTACAATTTATCTTTCCTGCACAAGCCGATCTTTCTGAAACTCAATATGTACTAGCCAACTATTTCATGAAAAATCCTTTGGGGGTTTGGGCGATCTGTGATCAGGAAACCAATCAGATGATTGGCTCCATCAAGTTTGAAAAGTTGGATGAGATTAAGGGAGAGGCTGAGTTAGGCTACTTTTTACGCAAAGATTTTTGGGGAAAGGGTCTGATGACAGAAGCGGTCAAAGAGTTGGTCTCTCTATCATTTGAGAAATTTCAACTGAAGGAGCTTAAGATTGTCACCCATGTTGAAAATGCAGGGAGTCAAAAGGTCGCTTTAAAGGCTGGTTTTCGTCTCTTTCGTCAATTCAAAGGGAGTGACCGCTATACGCGTAAAATGCGCGATTATTATGATTTCCGCCTAGGTAGAGGGGACTTCTATGAGTAAACACCAAGAGATTTTAGACTATCTCGAAAAATTACCGATTGGAAAACGGGTCAGTGTCCGCAGTATTTCCAATTTTTTGAATGTCAGTGATGGGACAGCTTACCGTGCCATTAAAGAAGCTGAAAATCAAGGAATTGTCGAAACGCGTCCTAGAAGCGGAACCATCCGTGTCAAATCGAAAAAAGCTGTACTAGAGCACTTGACTTATCGGGAAATTTTAGAAATCACTGGCTCTGAAATATTAGCAGGTGAGGAAGGTCTCGAAAAAGAATTTAATAAATTTTACATTGGTGCCATGACGGAAAAGCACGTCCTAGACTATGTGTCTGAAGGTGGGCTTTTGATCGTGGGTGACCGTACTAGCATCCAACGATTGGCTCTTAAGCATGACAATGCGGTCTTAGTGACAGGTGGCTTTGAAGTGAGTGAGGATGTGATTGATCTGGCCAATCAGGTACAAATTCCAGTCATACGAACTTCACACGATACCTATACCGTCGCGACCATGATCAATAAGGCTTTGTCTAACATGCAGATCAAGACGGATATCTTGACAGTGGAACAGGTCTATCGGCCCTTCCATGAGTACGGCTATCTTTCTGAGACGGATACGGTCCGGGATTATTTAGATTTAGTTCGAAAGAATCGCTTTAGCCGTTTTCCGGTTGTCAATCAGCACCAGATGGTAGTGGGCGTCGTGACCATGAGAGATGCTGGAGATAAGGCGCCTCAGACGACCCTTGATAAGGTGATGTCACGGTCCATTTTTACCACTAATTTGTCCACCAGCATTGCAACGATTAGCCAACGAATGATCGCTGAAGATTATGAAATGATTCCTGTTGTTCGTAATAACCAGACCTTGCTGGGTGTTATTACGCGTCGGGATGTCATGGATCGGATTAGCAAGGTGCAGTTTTCGAGCTTACCAACCTTTAGTGAGCAAATTGGTCAAAAGATTCAAACAGAGAACGACCATTACCAATTCACAGTGGAGCCAAGTATGCTGGAGAAAAGTGGTGTTTTGGCCAATGGGGTCATGATCGAAGTGCTGATGAAGGTTGTTCGCAAGATGATGCAACACAGTGGGCGTAGCTTGATTGTCGAACAGTTGATCATCAATTTTTTACAGGCTGTGCAGGTGGATGATGTGATCCGCATTGAACCCCAACTTGTTCGGCGAACTAGACGTTCGGCCTTGGTTGATTTTAGCTTGTATTTAGATCTGCAGCTAGTCGCGAAAGCAACCATTACGATTAAGATTAATTAAACAAAAGAAATGAGGAGACAATGATTACATTAAAATCACAACGTGAAATTGAAGCCATGGATCGTGCAGGAGATTTCCTTGCCAGCATCCATATTGGATTACGTGACTTGATCAAGCCAGGGCTTGATCTATGGGAAGTTGAAGAATATGTCCGTCGTCGCTGTAAAGAAGCCAATGTCTTGCCGCTTCAGATCGGTGTAGAAGGCAGTCTCATGGATTATCCTTATGCGACTTGCTGTGGTTTGAATGACGAAGTAGCCCATGCTTTTCCACGTCATGTCATTCTCAAAGATGGGGATCTCCTCAAGGTAGACATGGTCTTGTCAGAACCACTGGATAAATCTGTTTTGGATGTATCGAAATTAGATTTTGATAATGTAGCCCAAGTGAAGAAATACACGGAGTCTTATAGTGGTGGCTTGGCGGACTCTTGCTGGGCTTATGCGGTTGGAAATGTTTCGCAAGAAGTCAAAGATTTGATGGACGTGACCAAAGAATGTCTCTATAAGGGAATTGAGAAAGCGGTCGTAGGTAATCGCTTGGGAGATATTGGCGCAGCGATTCAAGAGTATGCGGAAAGCAAAGGCTATGGCGTGGTGCGTGATTTGGTCGGACACGGTGTCGGCCCTACCATGCATGAAGAACCAATGGTCCCACATTATGGTCGTGCTGGACGCGGTCTTCGCTTACGTGAAGGGATGGTCTTGACGATTGAGCCAATGATTAATACCGGTACTTGGGAGATTGATACAGATATGGAAACTGGTTGGGCCCATAAGACACTCGACGGTGGCCTTTCTTGTCAATACGAGCATCAATTTGTGATTACAAAAGATGGTCCAGTGATCTTGACTAGTCAAGGTGAAGAAGGAACATACTAAAAAATAGAGAGGAAAGAATGGAGCTGAAGGCAAGTGTCTGGTTTCGCTCTTTGCTCTTTTTTAGTAAAATGGGGAGGTGACGAATGAAAAAGGTCCTACAAAAAGTACTGGAACAGCCATTTATAAAGGGCTTCGTGCGATTTTATCAGAGTGCAGAGTCTGATATCACTAGCATTGCGGTTGCCTATTATCTGTTGATCTCCATTTTCCCTTTGATGCTGATTGCAGCCAATATTCTGCCTTACTTTCATATTCGTCCCACTCAGATTCTTTTGAGCTTACAAAAAGTCTTGCCAGCCTCCTTATATCGAATAGTGGCACAGATGATTTCGAGTGTGTTGACCAAACCCTCGACAGGATTACTGAGTTTTTCGATTGTTTCAGCTTTGTGGATCTTCTCTCAGAGCATTGCCTACCTCCAAAGGGCCTATAACAAGAGTTATGGGGTGGAAAAGGAGCGTGGCATTATCTGGGGACGACTCTTTAGCTTTCTGATTAGTTTTGCCTTGCAGGGCTTGTTTGGACTTTCGCTCATTCTTTCCATGTTTGGGAAAATGATCGTTCGCTATCTCTATCGGACCTTTTCATTTGATCGGACGATTTATGTGCGCTTACTGAATTTGACAGAGCCGACCATCTATCTCTTGCTTTTTGTCAGTCTGGTCTTGCTCTATTACACCCTTCCAAATGTCAAAATTCCAAAATTTAGATATGTTCTTCCAGGAGCGACCTTCGTTGTTGCTGTCCTGTATGCGATCTTGAATATTTTTTGGAAATATGTGGATCGTTATGTGAGTCATTTCTTAGATGCTCGTTTCTTCGGTTCAGTCGTCCTAGCGGTCATCATGTTCTGGTTCGTCTTGGTGGCAAAAATCATGATTATTGGTTGTATTTTAAACGCCAGTATCCAATTTGCTAGAGAAGCCAAGTTCCAAACGCGCAGTGGAGAAATTGTCTCTAAGTTAAAATCAGAAGAAGTGGACTTTCGGCATAAAGAAGTTTCACAGAAATTAAAGCGACGGTTACGCTTGATAAGAAAAGAAAAAACGGAATAAGGGAGAGTGGGACAGAAATCGGTAATTCGTTAGAATTCGATTTCGTCGTCCCACCTCCGCACAGTTGAGTAGGGCTGTAAAAGCTGATGAAATCAGCGTA